>JBOGOW010000225.1:0-6534 GCA_050748285.1 Pyrinomonadaceae bacterium | reverse complement strand
AGGAGAAAAAGAGAGAGTTTTCTGTCCAGCTTTACTTGACCACCTCAATATCGGCATTGATAAGAAGGGTGTCTTATATGTTATTCCTGTCCAAGCGAAAGGCGAGAGAGACAAATTGGGTATAGTTCAGATCGAACAAGACCTAGCCCTTTGTAATGAGAAACTACCGGATCTTGTTTGTCGCTGCATAGGCGCTCAATATTGTGCCGATGGCCTCATCGCCCTTTTTGAACTTGAACTAAAGGGCGAAGATATAGCGATTGTAAGTGAAAAGCACTATCGGCTGGTTAGACCCGACGATTTAACACGCGAAGATCTTGATTTGTACAAATCGCGGCTCAGTTGACAAACCTTCGGCTTCAATTGACTCCAAGATCTACAGTGAGGCTTGCCGCTCCGACTGATTTCCGTAAATTATCGCGAGGCTGTGACTCGCCCCCGCGCTTTCGCGCGACAGGAATATTGGTGTTCGGAGAGGCGAAGTGTCATGGACGACCGACGGAACGCAATTCTTTTGAAGGATCGGGTGCACCACACACTCCTATCTTTTCTGCAGAGTATGATGATCCATCTCTCTTTGCGATGGAAGACTGAGATCGATCTCGATCCCCAGAGCCTCTCGGTTATAGTCATCGGCGACGTTGAATGTCCGAAATCTCCGCCCGTCCCACAACGCATCGCTCATAAAATCGACCGACCAGCATTCGTTCGCCGCCTTCGGCACGCTTAATGGCTGCGGGTTTCTTGCCGGCAGTTTTCGCTTGTGGTTCCACCTTTTGCCCAGCCGGTTCGCGCGAATTTCTTTGCTGCAGCCATGCGGAAATTAACAATGCATCTGCCCAACAAATGAAGATCCGCGACGGCTGGCTGAAACGATAGAATCGGGAGGTAGGCGTTTGAATTTGTACGTTTTGGCGGCGCGGGAACTTGAAACGGTCGAAAAATGTTTGGAAATATTGTCTTTTTGAGCCAAAATATAAAAATGACTGACGAAAAAGCATTGATTGCACAGATACACGAACTGCCGGAAAGTATAAAGACAGAAGTGGCAAAATTTATTAGAGAACGATTAAAGGCAAATACCTTGGACCACGCGGTCAAACATCCCCGACCCAAGGCTGGAAGCATGCCCGGAAAATTCAAGATCGCCCCAAATTTCGATGATCCTATCGAGGGTTTTGAGGAATATATGTAATGCAGGTATTGCTCGATACTCACACATTTATGTGGTATATCGTTGGCAACTCGCGACTAAGCAGAGCGGCTGCCAGACTTATCGAATCGAGCGATACTGATGCTGCACTCAGTATCGTCAGCCTGTGGGAAATTTCGATCAAGAATTCGCTTGGACGTCTTGAGACAGAAGATGGCTACAACAGCATCGCTCATAATCTTGTTAAATACTCGATAACGGTTATCCCTATTGGGTTTGCTTATACTTCCCGGAATAACCGACTCCCATTCCACCACAAAGACCCATTCGACAGAATGATCGCGACTCAGGCACTTGTCGAACAGATCGATCTCATCAGTGTCGATGACGTTTTCGACCGATATTTCGAAACGTCGGAGGTCAAACGGATCTGGTAAACGAATCAAGCATTGTGGAACTTCGCTCGGTCTCGTTTGAGATCGCGGGTACGCGCATTCTCGACGATTTGAACCTGTCGGTCGAGCGGGGCGAGGTCTTGGTTTTGCTTGGCGAATCGGGTTGCGGAAAGACGACGACGCTGAAATTAATAAACCGGCTGAGCGAACCTACGAGCGGCGAGGTTTTGGTCGAAGGAAAATCGACAAACGATTGGCACGCGATCGAACTGCGTCGGCACATTGGTTACGTGCTTCAGGAAGGCGGGCTGTTTCCGCATTTTACCGTTGAAGAGAACGTCGGTTTGGTTTTAAATTTGCAGGATCGCGAACCTGTCGAAGTTCGCCGCCGTGTTGAAGAAATGCTCGATCTCGTCGGGCTGGATGCGGTGAAATTCGCGTCGCGTTATCCGCACGAGCTCTCCGGCGGACAGCGGCAGCGCGTCGGCGTTGCACGGGCATTGGCGGCTGATCCTTCGATAGTTTTGCTCGACGAACCGTTCGGCGCGCTTGATGTGCTAACTCGAACCTCGCTTCAAAAAGAGTTTGCACGAATGGTCCGCGACCTCGGTAAAACCGCCGTGTTCGTCACGCACGATCTTCACGAAGCCACACTGCTCGCCAGCCGCATCGCACTAATGGAACAAGGCCGCATTGTCTTTAATGGAACACCAAATGAATTCGCAGCCGCCGACGTCCCACTTGCCAAAGCATATCTCGAAACTATCTGAATACGCACAATTGCAGAAGCCGCGCGCGTGAGCAAGGGCGGTATCAGGTGGCTGCGGGCTGAAGAATTTTTTGCCACAGATCACACAGATAGACACTGATAATTTTTTTTCGGCTTTCCGGCTTGGCGGCTTTGCAAAAGCCCGCGCGTGAGCAAGGGCGGTATCAGGTCGCAGCGGGCGGAAGAATTTTTAGCCACAGATCACACAGATAGACACAAATCTTTTTTTTTCGCGTCTTTCCGGCTTTGCAAAAGCCCGCGCGTGAGCAAGGGCGGTATCGAGTCGCGGCGGGCGGAAGAACTTTTGGAAAGCGGTGCGTTCGCCGATCTCGACGAAGCAATAATCGAAACCGCTAACTACATCGACGGCTACCACAACCCGATCCGAAGGCACTCAGGCAACCATACGTCAACGGCTTCGTCCCGTCCGAACGGCGTGCCACCGTCCTATCAACCGACAATCTTCTGGCCTCCGCCGGCGGCGTCATCTCACAGCCCGCTCTCGGTAAAGTCGCCGAACTCTGGGGCTATCCCGCCTCCTATCTCGGCAGCGCCGCTTTCCAATTCCTCGCCCTGCCATTCCTCTTCCTCGCCCGCCGCGAAAAAGCCAAATCCGACCCAATAAAAGGCCGCGACGCCCCGCCGTGTGAGATTCGTTCATAATTGAAGATCGCCGTTTCGAAATGTGGCGTCGTGGTGAAGATCATTAGCAAAGAAGTTCAGCGCAACCTAACTCCTCATACGCCAGCATCGCTCTTTCTAAATTGCCTTGCCATAATGCCGCGTCTCTTCCCTCTGACCATTGGATTACCGGAATATTCAAATTTCTAATGGCCGACCATCTGTAATCTCTCCAACAATCGTCCCAGGTATAATTTCTGACGCCGTGCGCAATTAAGCTGTCATGGTAATGGCGAATAAGACTGCCTTCCGTTGCCGCCCTGCGTTCCGAGTATCCGCCGAGAGCAACCAAAAATGCCAGGTCTCGTGCGCCGAGATCAACATGCCAAAGCTGCCAATCAAAAAGACAGACGCGATGTTTTTCCCTATCATGCGGATAAAGAAAATTCCACCAGTGAGCGTCTCCGTGCGAAACCGTCAATCCAACCGCATCAGTAAGTCGTTCCCAGATTTTATACTTCGATGAGAGGAGCCGGTCATATATCTTACGTCGCTTGTCCGAAAGTTCATCGCCAAGAAAGTCAATAAATCGAATGACATTCTCTTCCACTTTGCTGACAAAAGCATTTAAACTGCGTTTGTCAAAAAGTTCTCCGATCTCCTTCCCAAGGTTCGGATGTTCCCACCAATGGGCGTGCAGCTGTGCCAGACACTCTACCGCCAATTCACAATATAGTTTTGAAGGCATTAGCGGCGATTTTGGTTGAAAGTGTGTTTCGGATAAGTCGTCCAGCAGCAAATGAGATTTGTCGGATTCGGCAGAATAAGCTGCGTCATAGCAGCGAATAAAAGGCGGGGCTTTCATTTCGGGAACAATTGTGCGGTAAAACTCGACTTCTTTGCTGTTAATTTCGGATGAGATCGCCCGGGTCAGATTTGGTCTCGAGAGTTTTAAGAACAACTTTGTAGGCGCAACCGCGGCAGCATCTGCCGAATAATCAAGTTCGAGGCGGGAAACAACTGACACTTTCAGCGTTTTAGTTAAATTATTCCTAACATTAATTACCCTGCCGCGCGCAAGGATTCCGTTTTTACGAAGCACACTTGTCAGCCACTTCGGAGTTGCCTGTTCAGGTGTTGTTATCACATTCTTCACCCGTTAGTTTACCGTCGCCGATCGAAAAGAAAACCTAACGGTTGTAGGACACCGTTGGCTCGTCATGACCCGATTCGCCTAAACACACTACCGGCGTAATTAAGCGAATCGAACGTGCCATCCGCGCCCTTTAGAAACGCGATGACCTCGCCGCTGCCGCCCGGGATCATCACCACGCGGATCGTGTCTTTTTGAGTGAATGGCGTGGCTCGGCAATTAAGACTGCCCATTCGTACGGCGAGGTATTTTCCGTCATCAGTGATTTCGAAAGTTCCAGCTAATCCATTCGTGTATTTGCCGACATATTTGGCAAGCGGTTCGGTTAGCTGTGATTGTCGCTTTGCTCTTTCGGCGGCCGAGGCGATCATCTGCTGTTTTATGCCGGTGTATTGAGAGGCAAAATCGTCTAACCGCTTTGCGTAGTCGACCTCGATATTATCAAGGCCGGCCCACCAGTCGTAGGCGTAGGTCGCAAGCATATCCGCGGCGCGTCCGCCTGCCTGATCGTTGTTTACAAGAACGCCGACGGCGATCTTGCGGTCGGGCATGAACGAAACGTGGCTCCGATAGCCCGCAAATCCGCCGTGATGATAGATCACCTTGTCGGTGCGGTATTTCCCGATCTGCCATCCCAGACCGTATTCGCCTTCGCCCGAAAAAGGCGGTGCTTGGCGCGTGGTTTTTGTGTATCCGGTATGAGCAAAACGGATGAATTCAGCGGCGATTATCTGCTTGCCGCCAAGTTTGCCGCCGTTCATGTTCATATTGAGCCATTTGCCCAAGTCCGATATGCTCATAAACATTCCGCCAGCCGACTGCATATTGTTGTCCGTCTTACCCAACACTGAGCGGATCACCGCGCCCGCCTGATCGTCGAAAATATACGGGGCCGCAAGCGTCCATTTTTTGGTGGAAGCCAGCGAAGGATAGGCCGTCGAATGCTTCAATCCCATCAAATCGAATATTCGCTTCTGAAGCAAGTCCTGCCACTTCAGTTTTAGTTGATTCTCCAAAAGAAGGCCGTAAATGTTATAGCCGAGGTTTGTGTAACGATACTTCCCGAATTGCGCCTCATTGAGAGTGGTCCCTTCGGTGAACACGTGTGCAATTTGATCTTTATCGATCTGTCCCGTAAAAGCCATTCGATTTACAAGAGCATCGTTGGTAAGCCCGCTCGTATGGGTCAATAGGTCGCGAACCGTGATCTTGTCCGGTAACGGCGTTTTAAAGTTTATCCTCTGAGTATATTTCGTCACCGGATCGTTAAATTTGATCTTTCCTTCTTTATCGAGCATTGCCGCGGCGAGTGCGGTAAACGACTTGGTCGATGACGCGATGTAGAACATTGTATCGACATCGGCCTTCTTCCCGGCTTCTTTATCAGCCATACCATACGCACGCATGAAGATGGGCATGTCGCCGCTGATCACAACGATAGCAATGCCCGGAATATCCGGGATCTTCTCCAGGGTATTGCGGATGTAGGAGTCGTAAGAAGCGGTGAAATCACGCTCCGTTCGAACCGTCCTCGCTTGGCCGAAAACAGTTGCGGAATTCAGAAGCAAGGTGAGCAGAAAAAAAGCAATAGTGTTTTTCATAGCCGTATTTTAGATATGTCGTAATTGCACCTCCACTCCTACGACGTCATCCTATCGAATGTTCCGGCTAAAACCGTGACAATCGATACGAACCGGAAATGCGGCGAAATAGGTCTAACGGAATTTATACGCGCAACGAGCCGCGCCAAGCGCGGGCGGCGTAGTAGGATTCGGCGCCGTTGTGATAGGTGAATACACGGCTGAAGCGGTAATCGGCGAAGATGGCACCGCCGAGTTTTCTGATATCGGACGGCGTTTTGAGCCAGCTCGACGTCTTTAGATCGAATTTTCCAAGCTGCTGCAGCTCCCAGTATTCTTCCTCAGTCAAAAGCTCGACGCCCATCTCCGCCGCCATGCCGACGGCGCTGTTTTTCGGTTTGTGTTCTTTGCGAGAATCAAGAGCTTCGCGGTCGTAACAAAGGCTTCTGCGGCCCTTTGGGCTTTCCGCCGAGCAATCATAAAAAATATACTCGCCCGTCTTCTTATCAAACCCGACAAGATCCGGCTCACCACCAGTCCGCTCCATCTCACCGAGGATGCCCAGCTTTTCGTCATTGCCTTCTAATTTCGCCTGCACCTTCGCCCACTCAAGGTCCTCGTGTCGGACCATGTTTTCCTCAAAACGCTTTTTTAATGCTGTGAGCAGTTCAGTTTGTTCATTCGTAGTCATATGATCTATTTATTGGCTTTCTTAATTGCATCGAGATATTTTTTCTTTATTGCGCTATCTTTTTCCCGGTCACTTATCGCCTCAAGAGCTGGCAATAATTCTTTATTGTGTTTCGTTTTCAGTTTCAAGATTTCTCCGAGTGCAAACGCTGCTGCCCAACGGACAACAGTTC
>JBOGOW010000224.1:0-6580 GCA_050748285.1 Pyrinomonadaceae bacterium | reverse complement strand
CCATTTTGTCGCACTTCGCCAAAACGATAAGGAACACTAGCCAATTTTTTCGTAGCCGCTCGGTCACTGCCTGATCGATGTGTCTTCGTTATCGAAAATCTGTTGGAAAGCCATTTATTCGAGAGAGCAACTTGGTAGTCGGCATCATCCACCCAAATGCAATGGCGGAGTTTCCCGTCTATGAATTCTTCAGTGCCAAAAAATGGACGTATTATCCGGCGGGGAACACCATATTTCTGCACGGCAACATTGGCATCTTCAATACCTTTGACGATCAAGCCACCGCCATCATTTGGCATGTTACCGAATGTCATTGTTCCAATATCACTGATGGGGTTCGCTCTCTTTTCGATAATTACGTTCCTTGAAGGAACAAGGTAAGCGTTGATGTTTTCAACGTCCCTGACGGTTATCAAGCCTTCCTTATCGGTGACGAACAACTTACGACTTTTACCAGGGTTATTGGAAAGACCGATTATGATCACCGTCACGCCCGCATTCTTGGCGGCTAGGTTTTTCCACTTAAACGACGTATGAGCGAAGGCGATCTCATGTTTGGCAGCGAAAATTAGCGGCCACAACACCGGCACTTGCTGACCTTGGCAAATGGAGTTGGTTGCAACAAAAGCGGTTGCCGACTTGGTCTGCAAACCATAATCAACGGCTTTCATAAACCACGCGGCTACGTAGTCCAATGTCCCAAACGTACTTGTTCTCTTGCCAAAGACCGCCTTCAGGTCTGACTTTCGGTCTTCAGCCTCTTTCTTTAATCTCTCCTTTTGCTCATTTGATGCTCCCTTGGGCGGCTTAACATTCGATCCTACATATGGAGGATTGCCGCAAATATAGGTTTCGCCACCTTCATT
Organism: Pyrinomonadaceae bacterium; assembly: GCA_050748285.1. Lineage (GTDB taxonomy): Bacteria > Acidobacteriota > Blastocatellia > Pyrinomonadales > Pyrinomonadaceae > OLB17. The sequence goes on along the minus strand of JBOGOW010000224.1, from coordinate 5,714 downwards.
TGCGAAATCGATTTCGGCTTGATCGAGCGGAGTGCTAAAAAGGTCATCGGCATACATTTTTACGCCGGTACCGGTGGACGGGCAGACGCTAAGCCAATCGAGTCGGAGGGCATTACCCCACGTAATCCAATTGTCGCGCTCTAACGGAAGGAACTCGAGGAGAGCGAGTTTTTGACCGCGATATAGGACGTCACTCTGATATTCGGCAATAATCAAAGCGAGTCGCGCGATCTCGGCTGGGAAATGGCGCATCTCGATACCGCGAAAATTGGTCAGCGGAATGTCGGAGCGGCGATCGGGCTCGTCGCGACGTTTGTTGATCTCCCACTCAATCTCGCGTACCTGTTTATAGGCAATGACCAGAAAATTACCGGAGCCGCAGGCCGGATCGAAGACGCGAATCCGGGCGATGCGGTTGCGCAGGTTCAGGAGCTTACGAGCATTGTCGTCCGCATCCTCTAGCTGTTCTCGCAGGTCGTCGAGGAAGAGCGGGTTGAGTACCTTCAAGATGTTTGGCACGCTCGTATAGTGCATACCAAGCGCTCCCCGTTCCTCATCATCCGCCACCGCCTGGCTCATCTCGCCGAAATAGCTTCGGTAATTTATTTTGCCCCGTACAAGGCACATAATTTGCCATCTACTTTGATCGATTAGCTACGCGATCGGAACGAGGAGGGACGAGTTATGAAATATGATCTGAGCAATAAGGTAGTTGCTCGCTTGAATGAAGCAGAGTCTACGCTTCCAAACAGGAGTCTCGATCTCGGGAATATTAGCACTCCAGAATTGGGGCTTCTTTCACCCAACCGGAACGAAATTGCACCACGGGGTAGCGGTCGCGAAGCCGCACTTTTCGCGTACTCCGAACGGCTGCGAAATAGCTACAAACAAAATGATGGCGGACTGAGGGATGGTATGGTTTTGCTTGGCGATGCCTTCCGGAACGGACAGCCCATTTCGATCACGTGTTTCTGTCGGGCAGGGCAGACGTGTCACGCAGATGTTGTTAAGCTCGCGATTGAGAAAGTTGCGAAGGCAATTGAGGTCAAAGAGCTGAATCGAGCCTCACTTCATTCGCTTACCCAAGATTCAAACTTTCATCCGTCGAATCCACGTACCGAAAGGGCAATCAACGAGATCCTTTCGGTTAGCCGAGCAGACCTTGAACTTTCAAAACTTGACGACACAGATGGCCGCAACAGGAGCGAGCACGCTTCGTACTTGAACAGCAGATCACAGTTTCTCCGTGACACATACGAGCGTGGAGGAACCGTTCAGAATGGCGTTTTGATAATTCCGAAGGAGTCGCACGATCTAAAATCACCGCTCCAACTCGCAACTCTTAACTACGGAGTAATCCGGCTTGAACCATTGGTCGGGTTAGACAAAGCTCGCGAAGTCGCACCACAGATCCTTGACTATGGAAAAGCCATCGCCGGCAGCAATGCAGATCGAGAGACCGAGGCAAAGGTCTTTCGTTGGATCTATGACGCGCTGGACGGGAAACGAGAGCTTTTGGATCGGGATCGCGATCAGTCGAAAGCAGAATCGACGACAGAGCGATTCGAGCAGACTCTAGCAGAAATCGCAATTGTTGCGGGTGAGATGGAGAAGCTCGAACCAACTGACCGTTCGATCCAGTATGAGCCCCTTCTCGAGCCTGATCTCCACGATACGGAACATCAATTTCGAGGATCGGTCGAAGAACCTAGTGAAACCTTCGAGCATCTAGCAACGGAACGAGATTCTGAACACGTTAATAGTACTCTCGGGTTTGAGCGCATCGAACTTGAGAGTACACATCTAAACTTGCTCGCTTCCGAAATTTCCGTGGAAGAGATGAAGCACTGGGCTGAGGTCAAATTTCCGGCACTGGACGATGCCCTCGAAAATGGCATTTCGCCCTCCATAATTCTAAAACTTTTTAGGGCAAAAGCTGATAAGCCGATCGAGAACAATGTAAAAGGAAAGGAGTTAAATTACGAGGACCTGCGAATCGCATCCGCATATCTTGAGTACCAGCTAAATCAACCTGAAACGAGACTTCGACATTTCAACGAACGGTATCGAGACTACGCACAGAGGTTAGATCGCTGTCAGTCGCGGGAGGAAGTTATCGAAGCGTCATCAAGGATACGGATTGAGAATGCCTCTGTTGGGCCTCAAAGGCTGCAGAATGCCCAGAATCGAGATACCGAGAACCTTCCTGCTCTGACACAGAACGAGATGCAAATGTTGTTTACCGAACAGTCACCTCGGCACTACGCATCCGAAATGGTCGTGGCGAAACTAAACTATGCGGGTGACCGCGAGACAACAAAAGCAAGAACTGCGGCTTTGAAAAGTGGCGAGATCGCACCCAGCCCAGAGGCCCAGCAATTGATCGAAAGTCTGGAATCTCGAATGGAAAGAAATTTCTTGAACGATTCCTTATCAGCAACAAAGCATTTTCTACAAAGCCTCAAAACCCCGAATGAGGAACTCCGCTTCAAAAACAACTTCGACCACAGTGAACTTTACAGCAAACTGCCGCCTGCGGAGAGGGATTTCGTTTATCAAGTGGCCACCGAGCAGAAGGAAAAACTAGAAACAACGGTCAGACTGACCACCCAAGAATCGAAAGGTCCCGTCATCGACGGAACTAACCAATCCACGCCCGATCTCCAACCAGGCAAGCTTCAAGCAGCGCTGAAAACCGAGCTGCTAGAATTGTCACTCGCAAACGCTGATCCGAAGTTTGTTCAGGAACGAACCAATATGATCCTAGACGATCATTTGAGTTTAGTTGGAGCAAGAAGTGCGAGTAACGACGCGAGACAATTGCTGACTTCCGAACTTAGCAGCATTGTTAATCAATTTAATGACAAGGAGCTATCCAAAGATCGTTTTCCATTCTCCACGCGTTCGGTGTCCGCAGGCGTTCGAAGTCGGGATGACCATTTTCAAACTACGTCCCAGCGTGTTCGGTAATCTAAGTGCCCCTCGATTTATTTGATCGGCAAACCAGAAGCCTAAAGCTTTTCAACAAGTTCATCCTTTATGAAATCAAATGCCTCATGAGCATCATACTGTTCCGTCGGTCTCAACAGCGCCCTTGTATCGCCGAGGAACTCGTTGTCCTGCATCTTGGTTTCGAGGTTCCGGAGAAACTGTTTTCTTGTTGGCGGATTGTCTACGGAAAAAGCGATATACTTTCGATAAACTTCAATGATCTTTTGAGAATCTGGCCGTTGCTCTTGATACGCCTTGTAAAGATCGTAGAGGTCGCGCCCTTTGCGACGCTGATACAGAGCCCTAAGCTTCGTTCCGAGAAGCTCTTCGATCCTGTAGGTGACAATATCAGTACTTCCGCTAAACCAGTCAGATTCCGTTGCAAAGGGAAACTTCTGCAAGCCCAACAAGGTAAAATGTTCGCGGCAGTTTATTTCGACTTTTAGTTTCAAAGGTTGGACCGGTGGTATTTCCGATTCGAATCGAAAACGCAGAGTATTATTGTCTTTCTTCTGAGCCACAGATGCCGGACCGACGAATTCAAGCATGCTTTGAAGGCGAGCAAGCGTTTCTTTAATTGGTTCGGGTTTGATCTGAACGAGATCGATGTCTTCGGAATATCGAGGTTGCGGATTCAAATAAAGTTTATGAAGAGCGGTGCCGCCGCGAAACGCTAGTCGTTCGCGTAGGAAATCATCCGAAAAGATTTCCACAATAGCGCGTGTGATCACAAGGTCCTGCTCGACCTGTTCATTTGTCTGCCATGGGACAAAATTGGCCCATTGGGTGATATATGCGCTCGGAATCACTATTCGGTATCTATCGTTTCATTTACAACTACATTCCATCTCGTTTCAACCGGAAATCCACGTTTCCTTTTTGTTGTACTTAATGGCACAGGAAAGAACTTTTCGACATTTAACGCCGCCGCTTTATACAGCCCGTCGGCAAGGGATTCTGAACCTGTTGCTGTTTCGAGCAGGTAACCGAGCCGCTGAATTACGGCAGTTGGAACAAACTGAATAAACTCGTGGTTTAGTTTCTCGATGCGGATAGCATCGGTCAGCTCTGAGAGCACTTCAACTACTCGGTTCAAACCGCCGACTCTTTTATGGTGCTGCACCAAATCGGCAGCTGTAAGTTCTGGCGAGGAAATCTTAAGAACTCCAGTTTCGGTCTTTCGATTTTCGAGGAGGTCATCTGGGATCTCTTTTCTGGTTATATAATTTACCTTTATCCCCTTCTTCACGGTCGGCCTCATGGGCGGAAAACTCGTGAAAACGAAGTACTCTTGAGGCACCTGGTGTGCCGCGCCGTAAAATGCAGCAGCGTTTAAAAGCCCAACGTAATATGAACGCTCCAAGAAACTCATTAGTCCGTCAATGAATAGTGCCGGAGGGAGAATCCCGCGTGAAGCGTATTGAGGCGTGACAATAACGTAATAGCCCTTGTGGGCGGAAATTATGGTGCCCTTTCGTGATAATCGGTTCAGAGAACGTTTGATTGCGGTTTCAGAATACTGCGGCAGCTCGCTCTCAACTCGTTTCAGAGAGAACGCGCTCCGGCCGAAAGCAATTTCCTTATCTACCCATTCTTCGACTCTAAGTTGCGAACTTTGTGATCTCATGAAAGTAATCCTTTGCACAAAGTACCACATTTCGGTTCTTTTCGCAAAGAAATACTTTACTTCGAATTCGAGTACACCGCTTTGTGATCTACCTGCTCAACCATTCCTCTTAGAGCCAGATCCTGTTCGACCGGTAACAAACGGGGTAGTTTGCCAACATCTTCAACAGTGAGAGCGGCTCCTATCCATGTTCTTTTTTTCATAGGCGTTCCTACTAAAAATAATGTTGATGCCTCCTCACGCTCTTTGCCGATTGGGATGGCCCAGAGAGTGAACCGATTTTGGTCAATTCTTGAGTAAAGATAGAAGTAGTTTCTGTGGATCATTGAATGTCCGTCCGAAACGTAATTTCGATCCTTCTTTTCCCAAACGACGCCTTCCAGATCTTTCAGCGTTGCAGGGAACGAACCGCGTTTTTGGTGAAACTTCACCAGATCTCTGTTCATCGATGCGGTTGCGTCCACGGGGATTTCTGAGCTTCGCTCTCGTTCCTGCGACCAAAGGGAGTAGACATAGACGCCGATCAACATTGTGAGGGCCAGCGGGGCTAGGATGAGCGAAATCTTGAGTCTATTTAGCATGCGTTTTAGATCGATGCGTGTTCAATCACCAAAGAACCTCTATTACCTTGGGCAGAAAAGTATCCCACCTCGACAGGAAGGTTGTTGAGAGCGTTGTAAACTGGATCCTTTTTCGCTGATTCGCGGCCTTCGTGATGTTCCGGCGAGTCAAGTGCTGGCCCTTTTGCAGAAGGAAAAGCCAGTTCTGAAAGACGTTCGTTCGAACATATTCGATCGACCTCAGATGAAATGACTTCTTTGAGAGCTGCCTTGTCATGTTCAGTAGCCTTATTAGCATGGCCTGAGTCTGTAAATGAGAATTGAGGATCAATATCTCCAAGGTGGAATTCGCCGGGTGTGCCTTTGGTCATGGCGGAATAGGTGTTTTTATGAACCGCAAAGGGCGGGTATGCAGCACGGATCGGTGGGGCGGTGTCGCTGATAATCAACACTTCGGAATGAGCTGCTGTTTGTCGAATCTCATTCGGCAGCATGAGGGCACGCTTTTGCTCGGCGTATCTGGTGTTGTCCTGCTT
>JBOGOW010000223.1:0-6590 GCA_050748285.1 Pyrinomonadaceae bacterium | reverse complement strand
GGCCCGTTTTGGCAAGTTTAGTATTGTCCGACGCAAGTTTGGCGAAATCTCTGTTGGCGAACTCCCCCGGAAGTAACCCGTTTCCCGCCGTTTCCGATTCGGTTTCGATCGTAATGCGCGAGAGCGTTTCGGTTTCGATGATGAGTTCTTCATCTTCCAAATCCGACACATCGCCGACAAAGCGGTAACCGTAACCGGGAACGGTTTCGATATAGCGCGGTTTGTTCTTATTTTCACCGAGGGCTTTGCGGATCTGTGAAACGTGGACTGTCAGGTTCGATTCTTCGACGATCTGATCTTGCCAAACGGAATTGAAAAGCTCATCCTTTTCCACCAGCCGTCCTTTATTTTCCACCAAAGCAAGAAGCAAATCCAAAGCCTTGGCGGGCAAGGGCAAAGGTTTATCATCACGCCGCAACTGCCGGTTGCCGGCGTCGAGCTGGAAATTATCAAAACTGTAAATTCGCCGGTTCTGCATCTTAAATACTCACTTCGGAAAAAATTCGGAAAAAATTCCCGAAAACTTTAGGACTTTCCACGGTAACGCGCGGCAGAATCGCCGTGTGCCGTTAATTTATCGATTGCGTCGTGCCAAAAAACAGATATAAGTGCGAGGCGATTATAGCAGAGATCGACATCTCTCTAAAAACTTTTTCGGCTATTAGAAGATTTTGATACGGAGATAAAAATGAACATTAAAAAGAATACATTTATCGCGTTGGCTCTCGGCTTGAGTCTTTTCGCTTTTTCCGCCGCCGTCTTCGGGCAGACCGAACCGCCGGCGCGCACCCAATTTTCGCTTTACGGAATGCATTTTATCAACGGCGGGCAAACCGTTCGCGTTTCGGTGCAGAATCCGCGCTTTTCCGACTCGGAGGTCATTCCCTGCGTCCGCGTGCGGATCGTCTTTGACGTTTACGAAACCGCAGGCGACGGGTCGGTTCGACTCCGTTTTGTGAGGCGAGTCTCGAGTGAGATCGAGCTCGAAACAGGCGAAGCTGCAACGTTCGATTTCGCGGCCGGGCGCACGGGCGAATTCGTAAGTCCGGCAGTTTTTGCTCGTCCAGAAGCAATTCGCCTGGGAGATCCTGAAAAAGAGAGATTGCTGACGACTGTCGTTGTGCGCCAATTCGGAACTACGCTTTTGAACCTTCCGGCGGTACTCAAAGGCTTCGACCCGCAGCCCGACCCGCCGAGCGAATAAGAAGCAGGCAGGCGGCGGTAGGTAGAAGGCGGTCAGTTGAGCTTATCGCGAATCGTCGCCTGCGACTGGCAACGCTTGGAGAAAAAATGAACCGTCGAATGGGAAAAACGGTAATAACGTTTGAAGAATTTCAACGAACCACCGTCCGGACACGCCGCAAATCGGGGATCGCCTGGTGCGAACGGTGCGAGGCTGAAACCGTGATGCTTACACCGCGTGAGGCTGCAACCATTCTGACAACTACAACGCTCGAAATTCTGCGTCGTGTCGGGTGCGGCGAACTTCATTTGATCTCCGAAAACGACCGGATGACTCACATTTGCGAAGACTCTCTTCAAACGAAAGTCAAAAGAGCGGCAAACGGAGACAGAGAATCAGGAGAATTACTATGAACAGAAAACTAGCCGTATGCTGCACGTTAGCAGCAAATGAGGTTTTTCAAGGAGAAACTTCAACTACGGATTACAAGGGGAACGTTCCGGGACATACGCGCGTTCCCACAAAAAATGAGTTAAACAAATATTTCAGCGCGGCTGGTATTCCATATTCACCCGGTGTGCATTGGTGCGGCATTTTCCAACTCTGGCTGCTGAAAAGTTCCGGCGTTGCTTGCCACTGGGATCGGGCAATCGTTGACGATTCCGGCGGAAAAGACCTTGAGATCGTCAGCGGTGAAGAAGCAAAGAAAGGTCTTGCTGTCGGCGACATAGTAAGAATCGGCCATGCCCAACATCATTTTATGATCCTTGAACCGGCCGCGAAAGGATATCTGCGAAACATCGAGGGCAATGCCGGAGGCATAAAGTATCCGATGTTAGCCGCAAATTGGGCGGTAAGCATGACCCGCAACGTAGTCGAGGATATTCAATTCCGCTACCGCGTATTGGGATGATTGCTCGTTTTTGCAAAGCCCTAAGAGTCAGAACCGGGAGGCCTACGGACTAGGTTTTTCGAAGCGACGGAAAGCCTGAAAAAAGGCGGAAAAAGAAATTCACCCATGAAGGCAACCGCTACGGACTTGAAGTAAAAGGAGAAAAAAATGACCAGAAAACTGATGTTTATTGTTTTGTTCAATTTGTTGTGCATTTGCTCGGTATTTGCACAGACAACCGAGTTTACTTATCAGGGGCGGTTGATCGACGGAGCGTTGCCGGCCAATGCGGACTACGATCTTGAGTTTCGCTTGTTTGACGTTGACACAGGCGGAACAGCGCTCGGCACGCAAACCAGATTGGCGGTTGCAGTTTCGAACGGCATTTTTACGGTGCGCCTCGATTTCGGTGCGCAATTCACGGGGTCAAACCGTTGGATCGAGATTGCCGTTAAGCCGGCAGCAAGCGGCTCATTCACGACGCTGAATCCACGCCAGCCAGTTTCGAGCGCCCCGTATTCGATCCGCAGCCTGAACTCTGCCGTGGCGGATACAGCGACGAACGCGTTGACGGCGACAAATTCCCTACAGCTTGGCGGAGTTGCGGCAAATCAATACGTTGTCACGACCGACCCGCGAATGACAGATGCGCGAAATCCTTTGCCGAATAGCGGAAATTATGTTCAGAACGGCTTGGCACAGCAAGCCGCGAGCAATTTCAACATTGCGGGCAACGGCACGGCGAATATTTTCAGCGCGGCGACACAATACAACATGGGGAATAACCGCCTATTGGCCGCCACAGGCTCCGCCAACACCATTGCGGGCATCGGAGCCGGAACCAATGCCACCGGCGACAGCAACACGTTTTTCGGGCGCAGCGCAGGCGGCGGGCTGACTAATTCGGGCAATGCAAACTCGTTCTTTGGTGAGCGGGCGGGCGTTTCAAACACGACCGGCGTCGGCAACGCATTCTTCGGCTCCGCCGCGGGCGTAAATAATACGACCGGAACGGCAAATGCTTTTTTCGGATTAAGCGCCGGACAATCAAACCTAACCGCATCGAGTAATTCTTTTTTCGGTGCTCAAGCCGGCTTTGGCAACACGACCGGGACTAACAACTCGTACTTCGGACGAGGAGCAGGCATAGCTAACACGACCGGGAACAGCAATGCTTTCTTTGGCTTCGAGGCGGGAATGTCAGACACGTTTGCCCTTGGGAGCTCGTTTTTCGGAGCGAGTGCCGGAAGACTGAATACCGGGCTTTTTAATTCGTTTTTTGGCTTCAGGGCCGGACAGGCAAATACAGACGGAGAAAACAATGCTTTTTTTGGATACGAAGCCGGCCAAGTCAACACGGCTAGTAACAATACCTTCATAGGCAGTTTGGCGGGACTGTCGAACACCACCGGCAGTTCCAACACCTTCGTCGGTGACGAAGCCGGTGAAGCTACTACCACCGGCGGCCGAAACACATTCATCGGTCGTTGGGCGGGGAACAGCAACACTCTCGGTGCCGATAATACTTTTGTTGGTTTTAACACAGGGCTTCTGAACACGACCGGCTCGAGCAATGTTTTCATCGGAATATTTGCCGGCAGTATCCTACAGGGGAATAACAACACGATCATCGGCTCGAATGCCGGTATTCCGAACGGCCTGACGCTGCAACACGCAACCGCGATCGGAGCTGATGCCGAAGTTTCATCCAGCAATACGATCCAGCTAGGCCGGGCAAACGGCTTTGACACCCTTTTTGCTCCGGGCCTGATCCGCGTCGGTGGCCTCGGAGGAGCAGGAGCTACGGACGTTTGCCGTAACGCTTCAAACCAGCTTTCAACCTGCTCCTCCAGCCTCCGATACAAAACCGATGTGCGACCTTTCTACTCCGGATTAGATGTCGTGCGCAGGTTACGTCCGATCAGTTTCACCTGGAGCGAAGCCGGAATACGCGACGTCGGTTTCGCGGCGGAAGAGGTTGAACAAATCGAGCCGCTGTTAACAACCTACAACAAAGACGGACAAATCGAAGGCGTTAAGTACAAGCAAATCACGACCGTTCTGGTCAACGCCGTCAACGAACAGCAATCACAGATCAGTGGTCAGTTGTCAGTAGTCAGTGGTCAGCAAAAGCAGATTGATAAGCAGCAAACTCAGATCGAAACGCTCGAACAACAGATCAAGAGGCAGCGGTCGTTGATTGAAAATTTGCGGAAAGCGGTTTGTTCACAAAACCCGGAAGCGGAGGTTTGCAAGTGATGGCGACGGTTTTTATATCAAGGATGTTGGTTAGAATTCTCAACGAGCAAGCCTTCGGCGCGGGCGGCATCGAGCAGTTCCGTATCGGCAGAGACGAGCGTGACGGCGGGCAATCCGACAGCGAGTTGTTCGCGATTAAAATCAATCGCAACGGCAAGCTGCACAGCATCGTAGCCGCGCAGAAGATGTTTGCGCGCCAAATTTTGAGCGTCCTGCAACAGGGCGGAAATAATTTCCAGATTCAAATATTCGGCGTTCAACTCGTGTCGCAGATTTGCAAAAACCGCGTTCACCTCTACCGCCGAATCGCGGCGCGTCCGGCGGGCGATTGCCGCTGTTATCTCAACGCCTGTGATTTCGGCAATGTAGATGTGATTGCCTGAACTTATATCAACTATGTTTGTTACCCATGTCGAACCAATTTCATTAACGTATCGTTTAACCAGCGCGCTGCTGTCGAAGAACAGATCCATCTCTCAACGCCTCTCTTCGATAATGGTTTCGGAGACGGGTTTGCCTTCGACCGTCAGCCGTTTAAAATCGCGCAGCACCGGCGGTTTTTCCTCGCGTGTCGGCAAACGAGTCAACATTCCTTTGGCACACAATCGGCGGTGCAGTTCGGCACGCTTCTCGTCGTCTTTCGGCTGGTCTTTGTCTGATTCAAGCAGCGTACGACGATCCTCGATGATGGTTTCCGAAAGCGGTTCGCCCTCAATCGTTACGGGTTCAAAATCACGCTCTACTACCGAGCGCGTCGGAATGTTTTTTATGAAACCTTCCGCCAGTAGCTGCCGATGCAGTTCGGCGCGGCGTTCTTCGATGGTTGCGTCTTGTCCGATTTCTTTATCACTTAGAAGCGCGCGCTCAACCTGTCGCTTCTCGGTCGGCGACAACTTTTTTATTTCGTCTAAAACTTCGATGACGTTCATAGCAATGGCATTTTATCACAAACCGCGTATTGCCGACTGCTTGAGCGTCGCTGTCGTCAACATCTTCAAAGAACAGCAAGAGCAGATCAAGGTGCAGGCCAAACAAATTCCGATGCAGCAAGAACAGATCACGCAGCCGGAACAGCAACTGAATCAGAAAAAAAATTTGATTCATCAACGCCGATTTGAAAAACAAAATAAGCAAATCGGCGAAGTGCAAAAAAATGTCTGCTCGACAAATCCGCAGCTGAAAATTTGCAAGAAATAAGGAGCACTAAAATGAAAGCTACATTATCAATTATCGTCGTTTTGTTAATTGCGGGCGCGAACATCGTTTCGGCACAAAATGCTCCGCAGGCCGCGAATGTGATCTTTGCCGAGAATTTCGACAACGACAATCTCGCCAGTTTCATAGTGCCGATTTTGGGTAATTATCCGAATACGTCGGTCACAAAGGGTGCGAACACGACCGTCACGCCCGATGCTGCGCCGACGGGCTCGACGAGCATCAATGTTTCGACCGACAGCAATTTTAAAGGCACTTTCGTCGCTAATCCGACAACGGGCGTGGTGCGTGTAACCAACGCGCATCCGGCGGGTTCATATTTGGTAACGGTCAGGGCTTTTGATGCCATGGGAATGACCACTCGGACATTTACCTTGACGGTCAACAACGGAACGGTGTGTAACGGCACAGTTCAGTTCGTGAGCGCCGCCGATGTCAGCACCGGCACTGCTTCCATTAGCGTAGCGATAGGAGATTTCAATAACGACGGTAATCAAGATTTCGCATCTGCCAACCTAAACGCAAACACGGTATCCATTCGCTTGGGAGATGGCTTAGGCGGTTTTAGCGGCATCACCGATATCGGCGTTGGTTTTGGTCCTCGTTCCGTAGCGATAGGAGATTTCAATAACGATGGTAATCAGGATTTCGCATCTGCCAACCTAAACGCAAACACGGTATCCATTCGCATGGGAGATGGCTTAGGCGGCTTTAGCGGCACCACCAATGTCAGCGTTGGTAGTACTCCTACTAGCGTAGCGATAGGAGATTTCAATAACGACGGCAAACAGGATTTTGCGGCTACCAACCAAACCGCAAGCACGGTATCCATTCGCATAGGAGATGGCTTTGGCAACTTTAGCGGCACCACCAATGTCAGCGTCGGCACTAATCCCGATAGTGTAGCGATAGGAGATTTCAATAACGACGGCAACCAGGATTTCGCATCTGCCAACGCATCCTCAAACACTGTATCCATTCGCTTGGGAGACGGCTTAGGCGGCTTTAGCGGCACCACCAATGTCGGCGTTGGTGGTGGTT
>JBOGOW010000222.1:0-6657 GCA_050748285.1 Pyrinomonadaceae bacterium | reverse complement strand
ATATCACCCATTACGTGCAGCCATGCGCCGCGAATATTGAGATCCTGTTTGTGATCGGAATGCAGCAACAACGCCGCGATGATATTAACTATCAGGCCGCCGATAGCGATCAAGGTAAGCGCCGTGCCGCGAACTTCCGGCGGCGACTGCCAGCGGTTTATCGCTTCCCAAATTATCCAGATCGAAAGCAGAACGAGTGCGATTCCGTTAACGAACGCTGCAAGAATTTCCAGCCGGTAATAGCCGAACGTTTTTTTCGACGTAGCAGGCCGCGTTGCAAACCAGATCGCCGTGAGTGTCAGCGTTAGAGCCGCTACGTCGGTCAGCATGTGCCCGGCGTCGGCAATGAGAGCGAGCGAATTTGCCCACCATCCGCCAAACGCTTCGGCAAACATAAACACGAATGTCAGCGCCAAGGCGATCTTCAGATTTCGAACGCTTTTTGGCGAACGCCGTCCGTGCGAATGTGCGTGTCCCGAACCCGTATTTCCTCCCGCTCAACTAAAACCTGCGAACCTCTTTGCCGCTCCGCAGCGACAGCACAAAACCGGCGCGGTTGCCCTGGTCGTCCGCCATTTCAAACGCCACCTCGGAAAGCGGCGTTGAAACCTGGATGCGAAATGAGCCATCGCTGCCGGCAAATGTCTCGCGGCCAAGCGATTTGACCACGGCACCCGGCAATGTTCGCCCGGAAACAAGAAAAACGTTTCCGCCCACGCGATCGACCTTCCATTCGCTCGCGTCTATCTTTCGCGCTGCATCGCGCCGCGTAACGTTGAATTTCCAAGGCTCGCACCATTCGCTGATTTGCCCGGTTCGAGTCAATCCGCTCACCCGCCAATAGTAGGTTCCCGGCGTAACGCCGTTTACGCGAAATTCCCGTGTGCCGAGCGAACCGCGATCGACGAGAAGCGAATCCGACCCAAAATTGGACAGTCTTGCAAGTTGAAAATGATACGCAGCGACCAAACCCTGTGCATCCGATTGCCAGTTAAATGAAACGCCCGCGCCGCTGCCGGTTACGTCAACGATCTGGCCCGAATTATCCGGTGAACTCAGTCTTGGAGCGGGCAGTAATTGCTCTTTATTCGCTATCTTCCCTGACGAAACTGAAGCAAATTCGTTTTCTTTAATCGTTTGTTTTGAGCCGCCGACGGTCGTTTCGACGCTGCCGCGGCTGATGCGAATCTCGCCGTTTCGATTTTCGGCACTTGCATTAAAACTCGCTTCCGTCTGCGATTTCAAACGCGTTTCTGATTCCGACATTTCGACGATGTTTTCACTGTTGTCAGGCTGATCCTGCGTGCGAACATTCAATTGGCCGTCATCGAGTGAAACGCGAACATTATTGCCACCGAACAGCGACGAATTGTCTCGGATCACTACGGTGCTGTTCGGCCTGATCGTTAATTCCGACCCATCGATCATCTGCACCTTCGCTTTGCCGTTAGCCTGAGTTTGAACCGTATCGCCGGCAGAAACGTAGGTCTCTTTTGTAACGACGATCGTCTCGCGCGTAGATGCACGAACTATGCGAACGTCGCCCTCAAAAGAAATTATCCGTGCGGCGTCTTTTGGAGCGTTCGATGTCTCGTCGGGTAGGAACCAATTATTTTTCGACGCATACCAAACGCCGCCCGCCGTAACACCCGCAAAAATCAGAATGGCTATCGAGCCATAGATCGTGCTCTTTCTGATCCGCCACCATTCAACGTAAAATTTGCGGTATTTCTGCTCCATCTTGGGTTAAATCGAAGGGTTACGATCGGCTGCCTCGTCTGCAGCGTGTTCGGCCGTTTTCGGCGGAAATATCATCGACAGCACGATCGAAGCGATTATTGCGATGACAACGACCGCCAAAGAGATGTCGATCATGATCTGCTCGAACTCATGCGCCTGATATCGCGCCAGGAAATTGCCTAACCCTGACGGCGCGCCGTCACCCATTAAGGATACCAAACCCGCGGCAAAAAGCGGCAACAACATTTTCACGCCGATGAACGTGAGGATGAACGCGAGCGCGTATTTCAGGTAATGAAATCTATCCGCCAGATCGGCCAGCAAAAAGTAAAATGTACGCAAACCGAGTATCGCGAAGATGTTCGAGGTGTAAACGATGAATCTGTCGGTCGTAATGCCGAAGATCGCCGGAATGGAATCGACGGCAAATACGAGATCGGCAACGTTGATCACGATCAGCACCAGGAGAAGAAGTGTCCCAGTTCGCTTGCCGTCAACCTTTACAAAGAATTTTTCGCCGTCGTAATGCTTCGATATTCGAATGAATTTGGTCGTAAGCCGGACTATCGCGCTGTCTTCCGGCTCGAACGCTTCGTCGTCGCTGAACAACTTTATTCCCGTATAGATCAAAAATGCACCGGCGATATAAAGCGTCCAATGAAACTCTTCGACGATCTCGGCACCGAGAAAGATCATCGCAAGCCGCATTACGAGCGCCATGAAAATTCCCCAAAACAGCGCTCGATGCTGGTACTTTTTAGGGACCTTGAAATAGTTGAAAATTAGGAGAAAGACGAAAAGATTATCGATCGAAAGCGAAAGCTCGATCAGATAACCGGTGAGAAATTCCTTCGCCTTAAAGCCGCCGAACTGCGTGTAAACAAATCCGCAAAACAGAAGTGCTAGCGAAACCCAAACAAAACTCCACGCGAAAGTTTCCTTACGCGACGGCGCGTGCGATTTGCGATTTACGATGCCGATATCGACAAACAGAGCCGTCAGCACGACCGCGAAAAAAAAGATCCAGACCCAATACGGGTATTCAACAGGTGTCATTCGTTTCTTTCAGAGTTCGTGTGGCTCCGAATGAATCTCTCAATTACCGCGACGATGTTTTTTAATCCAACTCGATCGATGTCGCTAAAATCGTGTAACTTCTCGCTGTCAACATCCAGCACGCCAAAGACGCCGCCATCGGCGTCAAAGATCGGAACAACGATCTCAGACTTCGCTGCGGAACTGCACACGATGTGCCCGGGAAATTCGTCCACATTCGGGACGATCACGGTTTCTTTGGTTGTATATGCATGACCGCAAACGCCTTGATCAAAATCGATGCGAGTGCATGCGAGCGGCCCCTGAAACGGGCCAAGCACAAGTTGTCCTTCTTTCTTCAAATAAAATCCAACCCACAAAAAGCCCAACACTTCTTTCAAAACCGCCGTCACGTTTGCAAGATTTGCGATCAGGTCAGATTCACCCGCGATCAACGCCTCGATCTGCGGTGCGATCTCAGTGTATATTTGCTCGCGGTTCGCGATTCTTGAAAATGCAATGCTCTCTGCCATTACTTAGATTCTATCGTTAGAAAAAATGCTCGGCAAATGATTCGGATTACGAAACAAGCTATAATCTTGAGTCTGTTCGCACCGAACCCATATGGAAGCACTCACAAAAATAAGCATGGTCGCGGTTGGCGGCGCTTTCGGTGCCGTCGCTCGTTACCTCATCAACATCTCGCCGCTCGCCGGGCTGTTTGGCAAATTTCCATTTCCGACATTCGTTATAAACGTTGTTGGCTCATTCCTGATCGGCTTTTGTTTATATTTTTTCACGGATAAATTCGACATCGGCGAGAATCTGCGACTGGCAATCATCGTCGGGCTGTTGGGGGCGTTTACGACTTTCTCGACCTTCGAAATGGAGGTCTATGGATTGGTAAAGGATCGCGCTATTTCGACAGCACTCCTCTATCTGATATTGAGCGTCGCCGTCGCGTTTATTGGATTGGTTGCAGGCATTGCGCTCGCAAAACGGATTTGAAACGGCAATATTACACCAACATTGACCTCGCGCTCACAACCGCGGTTTTCGCGTCCGCAACATTTTCGGCTAACGCGGTGAGATGCCCCATTTTTCGTCCCGGCTTTGCTTCGGCTTTGCCATAAAGATGAAGTTTTACGTTCGGATCGGCAAGTGCGGCGGCCAGGTTTGGCTCGCCGTTTTGCCAAAGGTCGCCAAGTAGATTTGCCATCGCGGCGGGTTTGTAAAAATCCGTCGATCCGAGCGGCAGTCCGCAGACGGCACGCACCTGCTGTTCAAACTGCGAAGTTACGCACGCATCGAATGTAAGATGTCCCGAATTATGCGGCCGCGGGGCAAGTTCATTTACCAGCAGCGAGCTGTCGTGCCGAACAAAAAACTCGACGCACAGCGTCCCGACATATTCAAGCGATTCCGCAATATTTCGCGCGATCTCGATGGCTGTATTCGAAACGTGCTCCGAAACAATCGCAGGTGCAAAAGACACATCCAGGATGTGATTCGCATGCTCGTTTTCTATCACGCCGTAATGCACGAACGCACCGTCCGTGCCGCGTGCGCAAACGACCGAAACCTCTTTCTCAAAATCGACAAAGCCTTCCAATACACCCTCATCGCCTTTCAATGTGTCGAACGCGGCAGCGATGTCCTGCGGAGTGAGTATCTTTTTTTGCCCCTTGCCGTCGTAGCCAAAACCGGCGGTTTTTAGCACGCTCGGAAATCCGAGTTCGTTCGCCCCTCGGTAAAGGTCGTCGATCAATTTTATTTGGCGAAACGGCGTAACCGGAAAACTTTTTTCCGAAAGAAAGGTTTTTTCCCGCAGACGATTTTGAGTTGTGTGCAGGATCTCGCCTTTTGGGTGCACATCGACAAACTCCGACGCTGCTTCGACTGTCACCGACGGCACATTTTCGAATTCAAACGTGATCACATCGACCGCGCGCGCGAATTCGCGCACGGCGTCCAGATCATCATACGACGCGCAGGTTTCGATATCGGCAACCTGCCCGGTCGGCGTATCCGTAAGCGGCGAAAACGTATGCACGCGATAGCCGAGCTTGCGAGCCTCGATCGCGAACATTCGCCCAAGCTGCCCGCTGCCGAAAACGCCGATGGTTGAACCAGGAAGGAAGATATTCATCCGGGGATAAGTTTAACAAAAGGGTATTCAAGGATTGCGGAATCAACAGTAACGAGCGGCACATCGTATACACGCGCAGTCGCGACAATCAATTGATCGAAAGGGTCTTTATGAAATTGGCCTGGTAACCGTGTGGATTCTACCGCGATCTCAGGCGTCAGCGGAATTATCTCAACACCGAGCGGCATCAGGGCGATTTCAAACCAGGTTTCGATCGGTTCCGAAAGCGTGAGTCGCCCGAGTTCAACCGCCTTTGCAACCTCCCAAAGCGAAATTGCCGGAATACCAATGCGTTTTGCTTCGGGACTGCGAATGATATCAAGATGCTTGCTGCTCAATCGAGGATCGCCTTGAATATTCCACACCCAAATGTGCGTGTCGAGTACGATCATTTGAACGGTTCCCATTCCTCAAGAGAAATAAGCGGCGAAAATGGGTCTTCGTAACTATATGGCGTGCCGTGAAGTGGATATTGGTTGTCTGGATCGATATTCTTAGCGCCATTCTTTTCGAGAACTATTACCTCGACATTTTTACCTTCTTCAAACGGCAGGTTCTCGATGACGACTCGACCGTTTGATTGAACCGTAGTTTCTATTCGAACTGCTTCCATCGCTTTTCACCCAAAGCGATTCTAGCACGAAAACGCCGTGCGATTTGAAGCAGGAATTGGAATATATCACTGCGAAGAGTTCGATGCCTGCTGCATTAGCTTTTTCGTTTCTTCGTCGTGCTTTTTCTGGGCCTGTAATGAAGGACTGTCTTTTATATTGTTCGTAAAATTTCCGGCGCGCTGCTGGTCGTACTGCGTACGCGAAAGACCGACCGGCGCCGCTGATTGTGAGGCTGCATTGTTTGTGTTCGTCGCAGTTTTGGAAGCAGGCATGCTTGAGTAAATGTAATAGCCGACTATCGCCACGATAACAATAACAGCGATCTTGCCGAACGGCAGACTGAATGACATCGGTTCATTTCCGCTTTTATTTTTCGCGGCCTGATAAAGCAGCTCGCCGCACCGCCGGCAAGTTTCGTCGGTTGAAAAATTGATAAGTTTGCAGCTTTTACATTTGATCGAGTCCATGAATATGACCTCGCAGAAAGGATTTCGAGACACGATGGCCCCAATTACATTGAATAACTTCCAAGAACACTGTGTCAACAAGTTTAAACGAGATTTACTCCTACTTCTTTTCCTTTTTCCGCAACCGATCAAGGACGTTTTCACTTTTCAATTCACGAAGCGCGTCTGCTGCGATCCATCGTGCCGATTTCGAGTTTTGAAGTTTTATCCTTTCGGCGGTTTCGACTGCAAGTATATTTAACCGTAAATTTCTTTTTCCGATCTGTCGAAGCGACCAATTCACTGCCTTCTTTACGAAATTGCGATCATCATCAGAATGCCTTTCAATGATTGGCAGGAACGCAGCCAGCTTGGCATCGGCGGCCATTCTATCGTGAACCGAGAGATACGCCATCAGTGAAAACCCGGCACGTTTTACGAACTCCGGCTTTTTGCCAGCCCACTCGACCGCCTTTTCGTAGGCAAACGGCGTTCGGCAGAAAAGATAGCAGCACGTTCCGTCCACCGTCGCCCAGTTATCGAAATCGCGCGCCCACATCTCCATCTGCTTTCGAGTTACCTGCTTCGGATCGTCGATCATAAACGCAACCGCCCGCGCATCGTAGATCCCGGTTTCCCAAAGTTCCTGTGCCAAAACGTGTCGGTCATCTGC
>JBOGOW010000221.1:0-6668 GCA_050748285.1 Pyrinomonadaceae bacterium | reverse complement strand
TAATTTACTTACAAAAATCATACGAATTTGACTTCGTTGTATGGCTATTACTCTCTAGCATAGCTCTAATTCTTGGCTTTATTGTCACCACAATGTGGAGCAAAAAAAATACGCCCACACTACTGGCAAGCAAACCGGCATCTCCAAACGCTATCCAGTTCGCATTATTTATCGGGGTTGCATTCATTTTTTATCACTATGCAGTTGTAGGCTTACCTATTCTTAGCGACAACATCGACATGGTTAGATTTCAACAACGAGAATCAGGACTGTTCGGTATTCCAAGCCGTTTCGCCGTGTACTTTCCAAGCCTAATCTTGATCACATCAGTAATTCTCTACCAATCAAAAAATATAAACAAAAAGGCATTTTATTTTTGGATTGTAGTATCTCTGTTCTTTTTCGTCGCCCAAGGAAACAAAAGCTCTCTCCTGAGCTTTGTATTTATTCTTCTTTGCACAAAAAGATTCTGGCACTTCCCGGTCATCAATCGCAAAGTTCTAGCCGGTTTTATCTTAACGGGCGTTGGATTTTTATATTTCACTTTTAGCAAGTATTCAACATTAGCTGACACCGACTTCTTTGATTATATGATTCAGCGCCTGACTTATATTTCATTAGACCCAATCTATGCTGTATACCGCGCAGAGGGCTTTCATGTAGATGCAATAGCTTCAAGCATTATCATCAATGACTTAATATACCCGATTGCTCAAGTATTTGGCTCCGACGGCTCAACATTCAACACACAGCTTTCCCGCCACATTTACGGCTTTAACTCAAATCAATTTTCAGTACCGGTCACTCCTTCCATATTAGCCTATTACAAATATGAATTCGGAACTTTCGCATCCGTCATCGCATGCCTAATCACTGGAATTATAATTGGCAAAATATTCTTAAAAAGCAACAGATGCCATAACGCTGGAAATTTATCAATATTGTTATTTTGCGAATACCAAATATACACCGGCCTCGCAAGCGGAAATCTTTTTTATATGATTCTAAACGTCGGTGTCATTATTGGCGCTTACAAAGTTGCTATTTCGATGTACCGAAGAATGCCAACCAAAGGGAAAAGGACTTTGCCCTCTCATCATTTTGGCCTAATTAGTTAAAACAGATCATCACATGAAAAAAATAAAGATTCTTTACATATTGCATACTGATTGGTACTGGATTAAACAGCGCACTCAGTTTTTAGCCGAGTCAATAGCGGACCAAGGTTGCGACGTCGATGTCATTTACAAGTTCTCGCCTAAGAAAAATGGTAAGACAAAAAACTCCCACTACTCCGAAAACCTGACGATTACAGGATTACCTTTTTTACCATTTAAGGCAAAACTGATCCCTGGCCTTCGATTGATAGATGAGCTTATTTGGGGTGCCTTCATATCATTAAAATCTTACCTCTCTCGATATGATTGCATTGTAGTTACCCACCCCTTGCTCGGCGGATATGTAAAACATTTGAATCGCCCTATTATTTATGACCTACATGACGATAACGCGGAGTTTTACCCAGAGGGAAGACTTAAAAATTTGATTATTAATGAGAATCGTAGGTTACTTGAAAAGGCCAATCAGGCTATTTTTTCATCAGATTTTTTGCTAAAAAAATTTAATGCAATAAAAGATGGCTCCGTTATTCGCAACGCTCATGGACTGCAAAGCAACAGCTATTCGACCCGTCTTTCTACCTTCAAGATAAAGTCAAACATAAAAAAGATCTATTACTTCGGAACGATCTCAGAATGGTTTGACTTTGAACTAATAAAACAAGCATTAGATTTATTTGAACGTATTGAATTCCATCTGATAGGCCCTTCCGATTGCAATACGCCAGAGCACCCTCGAATTTTTTATTACGGCGCGATGGAACATAGCGAAATGATTCGGCAATCAATGAATGCAGATGCTTTTATTATGCCCTTCGTTATCACTCCATTAATTGAAGGGGTGGACCCTGTTAAAATATACGAATACTTGTCCTTTCCCGTGCCCATTCTTGCGCCTGCCTATAACGAAATTTTTCACTTCGAAGGCATGCTGAATTATTATCGTAACGCAGAAGAGTTTAACGACCTACTAAGATCATTAGAAACCATTGAAGTAGATACATCCAAAAGAATTTCTTTTTTAAATAAAAACTCTTGGAAATCAAGAGCCAAACAGTTGCATGAAGCGATATACAACCATGCGTAACATTTCGTTCGTTTTCTTGAATTATGGCCCTCCAAACTTATTAGAGTCTGCAATCCAGAGTTTTTTATTACAGCACCCCAATGCCACCCCCACCACTCAACTTATTATCGTAGACAATTACACCTCTGACGAGAATCGCAGCGCATTAAAATCTATTGTTAATAAGCACCCTCACATCTCGATACATCTGATATTTAATTCCTGTAATATTGGATACGGCGCAGGAAATAATATTGGCCTTAAGTTTTCCTTCGACACATTGAAGTCCGACTTAACGTTTGTATTAAACACAGATATTTTATTTGAAAAATTCTCTTCAGATACTTTCTTTGAGACAATAACCCCTGAACCAATGCTGTACACATTCAATGTTATCGAAAATGGGACAAACATCAGCTATAACAGTTTTTCAAAACACACGTTTCGCTCAAAACCATCAGATATAAGAGCAAAGAACTCGTATCCGTCAGGGTGCTGCTGGGGCATGAATCGATCGATGTGGGATGTTTCAAATGGTTTTGTGGAGGATTATTTTCTATACTTCGAAGAACTGGAATTTATTTACAGATATAGAAAACAGTCAAAGAAATTCCCCCCTCTCACTAAAATTGAAAAAGTGACCATCAATCACTCCCAAGGCGGAACCACCGGAATATCAAGAGATGTCAGATCTCGCAGTTTAACTTCTGAGTTTTGGTCTGCCCGCTCAAGAATCATGTTTGCTAAAAACCACACTGCCATGTTGTTACCGACAGCAATCGCGTACAACATTCTGCTCGCAGTACATCGACTTGCAAAGAAGTCGCCAAGACACGCAAACACAATCCTCAGAGCAACTTTTTCGGCACTCTTCAACAAATCAACAAGCGCCCCTCAAAACACTACTAATATTGAGTCGTCAATTATTCGAAACCTGCCCTAACAAAAAACATCACTTTTCAAGCAGAGCGCTTCCTTCTAGCCTCTCCCTTTTAATATTAGAATTATAGACAAAATGAAAATTGGTTTTTTAAGCGTCTTTAACTATGGCTCTAGCATTGGCGGCGTAGAGAACCATATATACTTTATTTCTCAAGAGCTCAGCGCCCTAGGCCACGACGTTATTATCTTTCAGCCATATGAAAACCTGACTACCAACGAGCCCTCCATCAGTAAAGACGACAATGTTACGATTGTTAAAATCCCCATCAAGCCAAATTCATTGGCAAACTTCCTGAATAGATACAACGGTGCAGGCTCGCTAGGCTTTCTAACAGGCTTCCTGAATAAGGCAAAATACCTACTGCACTACAGACAAGTAGCAAATATTATTGAGTCATATAACTGTGATCTAATCCATCAACACGACTTTATATCCAATGTACTAACCACCAAACGCTTGAGTAAGCGAGGAACTCCTTGCATATTAACAAATCACACTGGGGAGTACTTATTCTTTAAAAAATCTTTCTTTGGAAGAGTAATTTTAAAACTAATACTGCTGCATTATCGTGCTGTAATCGGCCCAAGCAAAGAGCTAACTCCTTCCGAACATCACAACTCAACAACCATTTACAACGGCGCAGATTTAAGTCTTTTCAAATCGTCTTCAGAAGATCAAAAGAAATCTATCCGCACCGCTCTGCAACTGAAGGAGGAAGACTTTATCGTATTATGCCCTAGACGATGGGCTCCTACAAAAGGCGTGCTGTACCTGATAGAGTCAATAGTATCCAAGAACTATGACAAAAAAATTCAGTTTCTATTTGCCGGCAGCGACTATGACGGGTATGAAAAATACCGAACAAAATTGATGTCCATACTTGAAAATAGCAATCAACAGGCAAACGTTAAATTGCTGGGCAACTTATCAATACCGAAAATGGTCGAAGCTTATAGCATTGCGGATATAGTAATTATTCCATCACTCATGGAAGCGGTCTCACTTTCGGCAATAGAAGCAATGGCTTGTGGCGCAGTGGTTATTTCAACGAACGTTGGCGGGATGCCGGAACTTATCAAGCATCAGGAGAATGGCCTACTTATACCGCCAAAATCCCCTGAAGAAATACATGAAAAAATAACACTCCTTTTCCAAAACAGAGAAATGCTTCATAACATCCAGAACAATGGCTTTTCAACTGTCGTTGACTTTACCTGGAAATCAATAGCCTCCAAGACAGATGCCATTTACATTGAAACAGTTCAACCGTAAAGAATAAATTTATAACTAGGCTATTGGACTACGCCAAGCTACCATCCCAAAAAACTGCCTAGCCTTGATTACAACGTCAGCAGCTAATAAGGAGCTGTCTTAGGCAGTGTACGAAAAGTAATGTCGTAAACACCGCATGGTGCAAGCCAGAGAGACCATTGCCCCAAAACGTTTCGCCGGCTTGTCGTAACGGGTACCTATCCGCCGGTTCTCCTTCAGCCAGCCAAACATGCGCTCGATGATGTTGCGCTGTCGGTACTTGGGCTTGCGCGAATGAAAGAGGCAAGTCGTGTTCGCTTTCATGAGCGGTTCACGTGGGACCACGTACTTCGTGAATATGAAACGCTACTACTCAAATGGCATCCCGCAAAATAAATTAGAGTATTTTATGACATCTCGCATTCTTGTAACCGGTGGCGCTGGTTTCATTGGCTCTGCCGTCGTTCGGCATTTAATAGAAGATACATCGTACGAAGTCGCCAATCTCGACAAACTTACTTACGCGGGTAATAAAGAGTCGCTGACTTCGGTGGATCAATCACCGCGTTATCGCTTCTATCGGGTAGACATATGCGACAGCTCAGCACTCGATATTGTGTTTGCAGAGTTTCAACCGACAGCAGTAATGCATCTCGCAGCTGAATCTCATGTTGATCGCTCCATCGACGGGCCGTCTGACTTTATCCAAACCAATATTGTCGGTACTTACAGCTTGCTGGAAGCGGCCCGCCGCTATTGGAGTGGTTTGTCCGTAACGGAGAAAAATGCGTTCCGCTTCCACCATATTTCCACCGATGAGGTGTATGGCGATCTGGAAGGCACGGATGACCTGTTCACCGAAACCACGCCCTACGCGCCCAGTTCGCCATATTCCGCCTCCAAGGCCAGTTCGGATCATCTGGTCCGCGCCTGGCAGCGTACCTATGGGCTGCCGGTACTGGTGACCAATTGCTCGAACAACTACGGGCCGTACCACTTCCCGGAAAAGCTGGTGCCGCATGTAATCCTTAACGCCTTGGCGGGCAAGCCGTTGCCGGTGTATGGCGATGGTTCGCAGATTCGCGACTGGTTGTATGTGGAAGACCATGCTCGGGCGCTGGTCGAGGTGGTGAGCAAAGGCATAGTAGGTGAAACCTATAATATCGGTGGGCATAACGAGAAGCGCAACTTGGAGGTGGTCGAGGCCATTTGCGAGTTGCTGGATGAGTTGGTGCCGTTAGAGGCAGATCGCGAGCAAGCTAGCTCCTACAAGGAGCTGATTACTTTCGTGCAGGATCGCCCGGGGCATGATCGACGCTATGCAATCGACGCATCGAAAATCGAACGCGAATTGGGCTGGGCGCCACAGGAAACATTTGAGACCGGTCTGCGCAAGACCGTGCAGTGGTATCTGGATAATCGCCAGTGGTGGCAGAGCGTGTTGAGTGGGGACTATCGATTGGGGCGCTTGGGTAGTGATCATTAAATCAAGCGCTTCGTGCCGTGGTAGCGATCCTACGGAATGGCGCCCCGTGGAATACATTTGATTCGCTTTTAAGGACATTAATATGAAAGGCATCATCCTGGCCGGTGGCTCCGGTACCCGACTGCACCCCATCACCCGTGGCGTATCCAAACAACTGCTACCGGTTTACGACAAGCCGATGATTTATTACCCATTGTCGGTGTTGATGCTCGCGGGCATCCGCGAAGTGCTGATTATCTCTACTCCTGAAGATTTACCGAACTTTCGCAAGTTGCTGGGTGATGGTTCGGAGTTTGGTATTGAACTCAGCTATGCCGAGCAGCCTTCGCCAGACGGGTTGGCCCAAGCCTTTTTGATCGGTGAAGCCTTTATTGGTGACAGCAACGTTTGCTTGATCCTCGGCGACAACATTTTTTATGGCCACGGCTTCAGTGCGATGCTCCAAGAGGCGGCCAGTCGTGGCACCGGTGCGACAGTATTCGGCTATCACGTCAATGACCCGGAGCGTTTCGGGGTAGTTGAGTTCGATGCGGGTAACAAGGCGATTTCCATCGAGGAAAAGCCCAAGACGCCGAAATCCAACTATGCAGTAACCGGCCTGTATTTCTACGACAACTCGGTGGTGGAAATTGCCAAGCAGGTAAAGCCCTCTGTTCGTGGCGAACTGGAAATCACCGATGTGAACAATGCTTACCTGCAGCGTGGTGATTTGCATGTGAGTTTGTTAGGGCGTGGTTTTGCGTGGCTGGATACCGGCACCCATGACTCGCTTATGGAAGCCAGTCACTTCGTTCACACCATTGA
>JBOGOW010000220.1:0-6676 GCA_050748285.1 Pyrinomonadaceae bacterium | reverse complement strand
GGCATAATGGACATTTTTGATGCTGAAAAGGCTGTAAGTAATTGGTAGCATTAACTTTGAGGTAGGTCAAAGGTAATGAACAAAAAAAGTGCTTTTATTGCGGGTCGAAAATCGTCAAGAAAAATGGGTTTATCGGGGGAGTGCAGCGATATAAATGTCTGGTTTGCGGTCGGCAATTTATCGGCGGAGCGAGGCTTGATAACGAGGTTTTGTGGCGTGAGTACACGAGTGGAAAGCAGACGTACGGACAACTTGCGGACAAATACGGATGCTCGACGAGGACGATTCAGCGAAGGCTGGATAAGGTTGAAGTAAAAGTAGGCGTGTCGCACGGGCGGAAAGCGCATCCTGTGGTGGTGGCTATGGACACGACATATTTTGGGCGGAGTTTTGGGGTGATGCTGCTTAGAGAGGCACGGACAGGAGAGATTCTTTATCGGGAATTTGTGAAGTATGAGACGAACAGTTTATACGCAAAAAGCGTGAACAGTCTCAAAGAGCGGGGTTATGAAATCAAAGCAATTGTGTGCGATGGTCGGAAAGGATTGTTCCGGCTTTTTGATGCGATCCCGATCCAGATGTGTCAGTTTCATCAAGTGGCGATCATCACAAGATATTTGACACGCAACCCTAAAATACAGGCAGCACAGGAGTTACGCTCATTGGCATTGACGCTTGCAAGAACCGACCGGACGAGTTTTGTCGGAGCTCTGGCACGATGGTTTGATAAATGGCAGGAATTCTTAAACGAGCGCACCGTCAGTCCGCAAACAGGAAAGAGCTTCTATACCCACAAACGTCTTCGGAGTGCGTATCGAAGCCTGATGACGAATTTGCCGTGGTTGTTCACATATTCCGATCATCCTGATATGAATATTCCAACCACGACCAAT
The DNA here is from genome assembly GCA_050748285.1 of Pyrinomonadaceae bacterium. Taxonomy (GTDB): domain Bacteria; phylum Acidobacteriota; class Blastocatellia; order Pyrinomonadales; family Pyrinomonadaceae; genus OLB17. Next base: position 5,783 of record JBOGOW010000220.1, on the reverse strand, counting down.
TCCATCGACGGACTTTTCGCCGACCTGAAAAATAAGCTTCGCTGCCATAACGGTCTGTCGAAAATCAGAAAAATGAAATTTATCGATGAGTTTTTTAAGGCATAATTACCTCCAGCAATGTCAAAAGAGGCCAGGAGCATTTCAACCCCAAGCCTCTTCGCTGACATTGCTGTCGGTAAATCAAGCTATTCCTGGTGAGTTGCTCTCCAGCAGCGCTCACTTCCGCTTTGCTTGATAAAATACCTTTACCAGTTCTTGAATCCTATTTCTACCAGTACATGAAAAAAAACAGCATCAAAAATGTCTATTAGAAAAAAGTTCTAAAAATTAGCATCAAAAATGTCCATTACAGCTTATTTTTCTATTATATTGCATTGTCCGCCGTTTTGGAATAAAAAAAGACGCGTCTGTGTTCGGATCACAAACGCGTCTAATTGTTTTCGCCCTATTCGGGCAACGCCAAGGGCCTATGGGCTAGGCGTTCCGGCGAATACGATTCCGGTAACATTACCCGCCGGAGTTATTTGCTGCGGCGTAAATGCAAACCGCTTCTTGGACGGAACTATCGTGTACTGCGTTCCGCTGAGCAACGCAGGCAAGTTGAAGTATCCGAACGTGCCTGAGCGAGCCACCAGCGTGTTCATGCCCGCTGTGGCCGTTACATAAGCATTCGTTATGCCGCGGCCGTTGCCGTCAACTACTCGTCCGGACACCGATACGTTTGAATTAGCAATGTCGCAGGCGAAGTCGTTGGCTGCGAATGTAATCGACCAGCCACCTGAAATAGTGCCGGAATCAATGTTGAAAGCATCAACTGCATAGAGACTCCATGTGCCGTTCATCGTCGAACCGTCGGTGCCGAAGACAGACGTAAGCGTGTCCGAACCGCCTGGGGCAGCATTTGTATATGGCGGCGCCGGAGCCGGTGCGGCGAATGCGTCGTTTGCACCGGTGTTCACAGGCCGGAAGGTCCCCGCAACCCATGCAGCAGGCGGCTGTGCTGCAGCACTGTCTGCAAACGACATATTGAGATTAACAGCATCGGTGCCGCCGCCTGAATCCGATAAGAAAATATACTTCTGCCCGCCCGGACCAACAAGCAGGAAGTCCAGGTCACCCGGGAACGTATGCGTTACACCTATAAGGTTTACCGTGATCAACTTATTACCCGTGAGCCCGGAAACTACGATATTACTTGGATATGGTGAAGCAGGTCCCATTGTTGTTCCAGGCTGTCCAGCCGGAAGGTTGATCAACGTGTTGTTCGTGAACGTTACCGGAGCGCCGCCGACCGGTGCGCCAAGTTGGAACGACCTCTGGGACGGCGCTTGTGCTCCGATCGAACTGGAAACATTGATCATTACCTGATGCATCGACCCGCAAGCTGCGCCGGGCGGCACAGTATATGGGATTTGCATTGTAACGGTCGCGCCGTCATTGATGGTTCCATAACTCGTATTCGTTCCACCGTCGATGTTTACCTGAACGTTTGAGATCGCACCGCCGGTATTCGGGTTGGTTACCGGAACACTCAGCAAGACATTCTCGGCAGGCTCCGGGAAGCCGTCGTTATCGCCCGGAGCATCACTGACCGAAAACGGATCGGTCGCCCGAACATTCGGAAAATCGAATGCTTCGGTAACGGCCGCGGGCGAGATACTTTGAATGCTCGCGCTAAAGCCGGCACCGCGGACGCGAAAGCCTTCGCGAACGTCGATGATGTCCGCCGCCGCTTCGGGGGCAAACGGCAATGCAGATGCGGCTGCGATAATGGCGTCGCGTTCCTGAAGGATCGTTGGAGCAAGCGGCGCAAGTTTCATGCCGTCTGTAACGACCTGAAGAGCCCGCTGTGTGCCGGCAGTAAAGGTGAGTCGTGCGACCATGCGGTTTCTCACTTCCCAGAGCATGCTGCTCCAGATCTCGCCTAGGTTATGAACCTGATCGCACTGAGCAACGCCAAACGGGCCGCGTGGAAAAGCGCTGGTGGAACCGTTAAGCAGCGCGGCGCAGCCGGCATTAATATATCTAAAAGTATAAGGATTATGAGGTCTTCCGTTGGCACCAAGAAAAGTTATAGGCGCCCGCGGGAAACGGCGGATCCCATAATAATAGTTGCTTGTAAAGCCGGGTGCGGCTAAAAAAGTCGCGTAGCCGCCGGTCGTATAAATACCATCGATCGGGTCGTTCGGCTCGGCCAATAATGAATAAGAATAGAAATCCGACCAGCCTTCACCCATGCCGCCCGCCATGTTTGTTGACAAGCCGGACGCGTTGCCATGCAGTCGGTTTGAGGTGCCGTGCGTTGCTTCGTGAATGATGACTTCGGCGTCGGCCGTTCCGTCATAATCCGGAGTTGGGCCGTCCCACACATACATTTGCATGCGTCCGCGTCCGCCGTCTGCCGGAGTCGAAAAGTTTGCATTGTTCGTACAGGGCTGTGCAGGGCAAGAAGACCCAACTGTGTTGTCCTGACCTTCCGAACTGACGCGATCTGCTTGTGCTCCGCCGCGGCCAAAGTTGTTGTCCTGAAAGTTAAATGATTGTTCGTTAAAGCCGAGTTGGTAAAGAACATCATGATAACGATTCATTACGTAGAACATCTGAATGACCGCTCCTCTTTGGGCTTGCGGGGTCAATGGATCATCGCCGGGTGCCGGATTTCCCGGCGCCGGATTCCATGTTGATGTAAATACGCGGCATCCCGGTCCGGGACACGGGCCGTCACCGGGCTGTGTCGCGTCAACACCGTTTGGCAGAACACGGTCAACGCCGGCTTCGGTTGCGTTTCCGTCGGTCGAGTTGCCGGCATCCGATATCCAGCCATTAGTATTAAATGACAACGGCCCCTCGTTACCGATCAGATTTACCATCGTGCGACTGATCAGAGCGCCCTGCGTGCCGGTGGTCGGGTCAACCGGTCCCGGTGAAAGCGGAGCAGGGTTGTCCGCCGCCGGCATATAGGCGTTTGGATTATTGTAAACCTGATATGTTGCCGGCAGCGTCTGTTGGTCCGTGATGTTCTTGCGCCAAAGCATCGTGCCGGTTTCGGCGTCAACTATTACGTAATAAGCATCGACGGGCTGCCAGATCAGGACACGCCATGCCGGAACCGCAACGCCGGGTTCGGTCGGGAAATACATTTTCTCCGCCGTAGTCGCCCAGTCGCCTTTTCCAAAAACCGTCTTCAGATCGTTGCTGGCTTTCTGGTTCAGATCGCTGATCTCTACACCCGGTTTTTCGTTAATATATTGGTAAGCGGCGCGGACGGCATCCGACGGATCACGGAAATCATAAGGAACAGTTCCATAATCCAGTCCCGGTGCCAAATTGTTGATCACGCGAACGATCTCGCCGGATTTTGTAAAGCCCGCCTTTATCTCGCCGCGAAACACCGGAACGCCGTTGATTCGCTGCTCAAGATGAGCAAAACCCATATTTCCGGCAGGATTTTCGTAATCTGCAAGTACCGTCAGATCATTGATTTGACCGTCATTCATTCCGATCAGTTCGTTATTTTCCTTGGCGAAGTTACGAAGAATATCGGCTCTCGATTGAGACGAAGGGGCGCTCAGCCGATCGATTTTCTTCCTCCATACGTCGGGAGTTATGACCTCCGGGATTCGAATGTCATTGTTATATTCGATCTTGACGCTTGGCAGCCGTTTTTTCAAACTTGCTTCACCGCGGACGAAACCGTCGCGAACATCGGCAACGATTGCCGCATTCGTGCCGACAGACCGCCGAAATAACTCAAGTTTTCCCGGAGCATCACCCTTGTGATCCTCTCGAATGTCATACACTTTCGTAAAACCGACTTCCTCGTCGTTTACTGTGCGCGGATGTTCAATGCTCGCGTCGGCTATATTCAAATAGCCCGGAATTACCACTAACGCTGTAAGCAAAGCTATAACAAGCAGTGTCAAAACTGATCTGAAACCGCCAAAGAAATTTGATATTCGCAACATCGCCTTTGTTCTCCTCTGATTTGTTTGGAATTGATCTGGCTGAAAATTAGTGAAAAAAGTGCAAATGATCGTTCAATATTCAAAAAAATGAATATCGGGCTGCATCAACAATCGACCGACCTGCCGTTTTATCTACGGAACTGCCGCCGATGCAATTGTGTGATAATAAAAAAATACGAGCGAAATTAACGCTCGTATTCTAATTCGAAATTTAACAAAAAGTCAATGTTTCATTCGGAGCAATTTTCGGATCATGGAATATATCCCGCCGGAATGGGCATATCGCCGGCCAAACCCCATTGGTTTACACTGATTCCTCCACCGGAATTCAGGACGTACCAGAATCCATTGCGATACACTGCCGGTTCGGAGCTGCCGTCGCCGTCAAAATCGCCCGGAACGGGAACATCGCCCGTCAAACCCCATTCGACAATGTTGATGCTGCCATTGGTGCTTTTGATGATGTACCAACGGTTGTCCGACGGCCTGAAAACCGCAAGGTCGTCCATTTTGTCGCCGTCATAGTCAGCCGGTACCGGCCTGTCGCCGGAAAGTCCCCAATCCAGAACTCTGATGCCGCCGCCTGACGCCAAAACGTTCCACTGTCCGTTTCGGTATATCGCATAGTCGGATTTGCCGTCGCCGTCGTAATCGCCGGGAACGGGAATGTCGCCCGCAAGTCCCCATTGCTGGACGAAAATGCTTCCCGCAGCGGTCAGGATATACCACTGGTTTTCAGAAGGGCGAAATACGGCGCGATCGGTTCTTCCGTCATTGTCGTAATCGCCCGCAACCGGAATATCACCGCTGAGACCCCATTCCTGAACCGAAATCGTAAATCCATTCGAGCCAAGCACATACCAGCGATTATCCGAAGGACGGAAAACCGCGAGATCTGCTTTTGTGTCGCCGTCATAATTGCCGGGAACTAATCTATCGCCCGGCAGACCCCACGAAACCACGTCGATCCCGCCGTTCGATTTAAGAACATACCAGCTATTGTCGCCCGGCCGATATATCGAAAGGTCGGTTTTGCCGTCTCCATCAAAATCGGCCCGAGCCCTGGAACTAGGGGTAAAGGAGCAGACTGTTTGTCCGAAGACCTGCACATTGTCGATATTCCAACCCGGAGTGAATCCTGTGCCGGTAGTATTATCGTCAGCACCAAAACGGAATCTGAGTTGAACATTTTGACCTGCTGCGGACGCAGGCAGCCGAACACTCGTCGTTAAAAACGAAAGCTGAAAACCCGAACTCCCAGTCCATGCAGAACGGCCGGCTAACGGGTTGTTTACGCCATTGGCACCGAGAGTTCCATTGTAACCGTTTTCAATGAACGTTCCGCCGGCCGCAATGATATCCAGAAATGGGCCGCCGTTTATGCTGATCTCGATTACGCCGCCATCCCAGTTTTCTTCCGTATCATACCGATGTTGAAACGTTAGTACAGCCGCTGAAGACGAAATCGGCAATGTGGGCGAAGTTAGATTCGTGCCGCCGCCGACAGCTGAGGGATCCCTGGCATAGGCCATATTTGGTTGGCTCGACGCGTTCAAGTCAGTTGTTATGAAATTAATTCCATTCTGAACCGAGACCGCCGTCCAACCGGCGGGGAACGCAGGTGCGCCAACGCTGTCAAAATTCTCTGTAAATGTTGAAACCGACTGTCCGATCGGGATCGTCCTTTGGAAATTGAACGCTCCCAAACTGCTGTTGACCGAAAACGAAAGCACAATGGCCGACCCGCAGGTCGTTATCGCCGGCACTGTAAATTGCACCGTCTGATTGCCGGTCGCGGCGTGAATGATAGTTCCATAA
>JBOGOW010000219.1:0-6749 GCA_050748285.1 Pyrinomonadaceae bacterium | reverse complement strand
ATCTTTTTCACCCAATCCTTATCGCGATTTTTTTGCAGAATGGTAAACATATCGATCAGCGCAGAAGTTGCGGTCGGTTCATCGCCGTGCATTTGCGACCAGAGAAAAACACGTTTCGGCCCCTTGCCCCATTCGATCTGAAAGATCTCGCGGTTTGCGAAGGAGCGGCCAACTTCATCGACCTTGACGCCGAGCTTTTTCAGGCCGTCGAGATAAACCAGCAAATCGCCGTGCCGCGCATTCGACGGCAATTTATTCGAGACGTGTTCGGCGTCCCAAATCTCTGCAAGCTCTTTGGCGGTTTGGGCGTGGATATTCATCGTCAATGCTCCGGCGAGCACCAGGAGGGAAATGCCTGTTTTCATAAAAATAGGGAACTTTGAAAAACTCCCATATGCCGCGGTTGTAGATGTCGAATCCGCGCAAATCGGTGTAAATCAGTTGTTAAAAAAGGACTTATACAGCGGATTCACTCAGATTGTCACGGATTATTCAAAAACGGGCAATCCGAATAATTTTTCTATTGAGTTTTTCAAAGCTCCCAAATAAGATAACCGCCGGTGCATCTATCTACAACTATTGCTTGAAAATATTTTACTCCGAAAAGCGATCGCTAATGGAGAAGGATCGATTCGTAGAGCGATTCGGTTTCTTCGATCATTCTATCGACATTAAATAACGCAGAAGCTCGCTGTCGTGCGTCGGTTGCCGCAGCTTCGCGGACTCTTTCGTCTTTTAGCATTGATGAAGCTTGCTGAGCAATATCGACCGCATTCTCGATTTGCGCGAAATTTCCGTTTATTCCTAATAGCTGTTTTGCACCTTCGGTTTCGGTCGCCACGACCGCAACGTCGCTCGCCATCGCCTCTAGTATTGCCAGCCCAAAACTTTCGGAACGCGACGGCGAGACGAAAACGTCAATCGCCGCATAGAACGGGCGTGTATCTTCGAGCCAATCAAGCCACAATATTTTGCCCTCGAGTTCGAAGATCGCGGCAAGCCGCTTTAGTTCGCGGCGGTATTTCTTATCGAGAGAGTTGTCCCGGCCCGCAATGACGAAACGGCAATGTGGAATCTGTTTTACTATCTCGGCCGCCGCGAGCACGAATTCCCTTTGACCCTTTAATTCTTTTAGTTCACCAAGAGTGCCGACAAGCGGAGCGTCGAGCGGCAAGCCGTGAAACGCACGAAACTCTACGCGAAGCAAATCCATGTTCTCGATGCTGCAAGCGTTCGTGTCGATACCGTTGTAGATCACGTTTACTTTTTCGGCGGGAAATATACGTTTTAGATTTGCACCGACCGCATCGGACACGCCGATCGCGCGGTCGAGATTCTTGAGCGCAAATTTATTAAAGGGTTTGAGCGGAAAGAGCACATGCCGCGTCAGCACAAATCTCGCTTTGGATACGAGACAGGCGATGCTTGCCGGAATATAATCGCGCGCGACATGCGCATGGACTATGTCGATCTTGTTCTCGCGGACAAAATCCGCAATGCGGATCGCGCTCAAAATGCCGAAAGAGTTGCGGATCGAAACTTCGAATAAATGATCCGCCGCGAAAACATCAAGCCGATCTTTCCACTGACACGTCGGCCTGACCGATGCAAACACCTCATGCCCGCGCGCCCCAAGGCCGCGAGTGAGATCGACAAAATGCCGCTCACCACCCCCAAACTCGCGCGCCGAGGAAATATGCAATATCCGCATTTTCTTTGATTATACAATCGAACGCACAAAAAAATGGCCCCGCTTCATAGAAACGGGACCTTTTTTCAATTAATGCCGAAGGCTCAATGTTAATTAAACGTGTACCGAAATCCGATTTGGATCCTGTAAACGTCGCCGAGGTTCGCTGTACGCTCGAATGTATTGGAGATCAGACTTCCGCCGATAGCGCGTAAACAATACGTCGCTGCGGTTGGATTGGGGTTCGGATTTGGCGCCCGACACGTCGCAGTAGAGCTGGTACTGGTCGTTATCAACGGCTGGTTCGAAACAAACCTTTGGCCGACGCCCCAGCTCTTATTGAGCAGATTACCAAAGTTGATAATATCCGCTCTGACTTGAAACTTATGCCGAGTGCTGCCCCATTTTGCAAAAAATTCCTGAGCAATGCTGAAATCAACGCTGGTAAAGAACGGCGCGAATGCCGCTCCGCGTACAGCGTATTCGCCTCTGTGTTTCGACAGATAAGGATCCTGTTCAATATAAGCGATCCACGCAGCAGCTTGTTGTGCCGGTGTAAAAACATCCACGTTGCCACTGGTTGTAATTCTACCGAAATTCGTTTCAGAAATGTCTCTTGGGATGTAAACAAGATCGTTGCTAGTCCCGCCGTCACCATTCAGATCGCCGTTGATCACATAGCTGGTGTTAAATCCGCTTCTTGTCTCCCAGAACGCGGAAACGGTCGTGGCACCGAATTTAAAGTATTCCTTGCGATACGAGAATGTTCCAAACACCCGATGTCCGGTCGATGCCCCGCTGAATCCAAGACCAGGATTATTCGGGTTGCCAGAGTGTTGGTTATTATTCCATGAACCGAAGGCGATCGATCCCGGATCGACAGTGTTCCTCGCTTCACCGTAACTGTAAGCAGCCTTGACGTAAAGGCCTTTTGAAAACGGCCTTTCTAGGGTGAATGCAAGGTTCGAAGTTTTACCCACGTTCTGATTTTTGAGCACGACGTTGCTCGTAATAAAACTGGTAATCCTGTTACCCGTGGTCCAACGCGGCCTGGCATCTGCCCCGGTGAACGCCGTATTGGGAGCCGGCAGATTTGCGTTGATGTAATATATCCCATTTACATCTTTGTTGTAGATGTATTCCACTCCTGCAACCAGGCCGAGCGGCACTCGGACATCCGCCGCCACGCTCGAACGCCATATTTGCGGGAACCTGAAGCCGGGATCGGTAACGGCCAATTCATATGATGTCGCCGGTGCACCGTTTACGGTTGCAGGTTTGTATCGGTCAGTATCCGGGCTGAAAGGCCTCGTTGTCAGTGGCACTGTTGACGTGCTGTCAGATTGTGAAAACCCGGTCAATATGCCGTTTGCACCGATCTGGTTTGATATCCACACATAAGCCGGCCGTGCGGTAAATACGCCTGTGCCTCCGCGTATCTGCAGCTTCCCACTCTTGAACGGGTTCCAATTAAAGCCAACTCTGGGCGAATAAAGGAGATTGGGATCGGGCAGTTTTTCCGTTCTGTATTGTACAGCGTTGCCGTCTTCATCTCTGAAAGTCAGAGCATTCGCCTGTGGGTTTGTAAATCCCGTATTGCCGAAAAACGGAACGTCAACCCGTAGTCCGTAGGTCAGTGAAAAATTATCCCTTATTTTCCAGGTGTCCTGGCCATAAAAACCGGCATAAAGGACCTCTAGCGGTTGAATCGGCTTTTCAAGGCCGGGAATATTCGAAAATCTCACCTGGAAGCGTCTCAGGTTGACCGGTGAAGTCGTCCGGTTCGGATTAGCCAAAAACCCATTTGCATCGGTGTAAAAATCTTGCAGCGAATTATAAACGTAAACACTCTGCGAACCGGGGAAAAATACGTTCTCCGATCTGTAGCGCTCGATGCTGACGCCGGCAGCTATCGTGTGCGAGCCCTTATAGAAAGTTAGATTGTCCTGGATCTGGAACGAATTGTATCGAAGCTCATTATTCGGAGTAAATGGTTCGAATCCAAAAGTGGTGTAAACAGTGCCCGCTTGGAGGATGTCCACCAATGGGAAAAACGTTCCGAGCGAGTCTCGGCTTTCATCCTGAGTCGTGTAGCCGACAATAAGACTGTTTGCCGCTTGACTTCCAAATGTTGACGTCCATTCGCCGACAAATGAACGTATGTTCTCTAGGATCTTGTAATTCGAGTTTTGAAAATTCAAACCAAACAGATTCGAGCGTCGCGTGCCGAAGCCGAGCGACGACGAATTCGATAACAATACATCGGTGTTGGAATTCAAAAAGATGTACCGCAGACTGAGCCGATTCGTAGAATTGATGTTGTAATCGCTTCGAAGAAGCAGCTTCTTTGCCGGAGTTGAGTGACTATAGTCCTGATACGGGCCGGTTTCATAACCAAAATTCTGTGCCAAATAGGTGCTCAGAGTGTCCAAATCAGATGCCAAAACACGAGTTACGTTGCCGCCGACCGTCTGACTGCCAGTATTGGCAACGAACGTCGTCCCCGGTTCCGTTTGTTCTTCATTCTCGTAACTGCCAAAAATAAACAGCTTGTTCTTACCAGAAATGAACGAAGGGCCGCCGTCATCTCCAAAGCTCAGAAAAGGCAGTGGGCCGCCAATACGAAAACCATAGTTTTTGTAATCGAAGTTTCCCGGATTAAAAGGATTGTCCCCGGCTTTTTTGCCAACCAGACTGGGTTTGCGGAACAGATAATAAACAGAGCCGGAATATGTGTTCGTTCCGCTTCGCGTTACGGTGTTAATTCCGGCGCCGACAAAGTTGCCCTGACGCACGTCATATGGTGCGACGTTTATCTGAAATTCTTCAATAGCGTCCAGCGAAATCGGCGACACACCGGTGCGTTCGCCCGGTGCTCCGGCCAGCCCGAAGGAATTATTGAAATATGATCCGTCGATCGTGATATTGTTCAGGCGGTTGTCCTGACCGGCAAATGTTCCGCCGCCGCCAGCCTGCGGCGTGAGTCGCGAAAAGCTATTAAATCCCCTCGCAATCGTCGGCAGCGTTCCAATTACATCTCTGCTGATGTTGGTCGCTGCACCGGTTTTCGATTCAGTAAAGAGCTCGTCAACCTGCACATTGACCGTAACGTCAATGGCATTGCTCAGAGTAAAGTTAAGCGTTGCCGCAGTCCCAAGACTGAGAGTGATATTCTCTTGGGTTTGTTCCTTGAAACCCGCCTGAGTTACTTTGACCGTGTATGGGCCGCCAACACGCATTCCGGGAAGCGTGTATCGGCCTGCATCATTGGTAACGGCTGAGTAGGTCGTTCCTGAGGGTACGTGTACAGCCTCGACGCTTACGCCGGCAACCGGCTGCGCCTGGTTATCGGTTATCCGTCCAACCATCTCGGAAGTAGTAACCTGGGCAATTCCCGCCATCGCGAAGGTAAGGATGAAAGCCAAGAACGATGCGGCCGGTATATGCCGCCTGAGAAATGAATTTTCGAAAATATTTTTATTCATATTTAATCCTCTAATCGAGCAAATTTTAGACCAGAATCTGGTGAATGATCTTTTAACTATTTGGATCGGTCAACCTAAATAGCGAATCAATAACCGTCCAATGGAATCGCGCGGATGAGCCAAAATTTAACCGCGAAACAACGGGAGCCAACCGGATCGCAGATCTACGAACTGAAGCAAATTTTTGATTTTTCAAAGGAGATTTTTATATCATTTGTCGTCCTGAGTCAACTTCAAATCGTCCTTTTGCTGATTAAAATTTCGTTAACTTCAGATCAGTACAAATTCCAATTGAAGGCTATGCACCCGACAACCACTGAGATCAGTTACTTTATGAATTTTTTGGTTGTTCATTCTAATCAGTCTTATCTAAATTAAAGCAAAAACCTTCTTTTATTCGATCAAAATTTCGGAGAATTTGGATAATTATTGTTGTTTTCGGATTCCGGTGCAAATTCAATTTGCCGTTTTTTTCAACTTTCGAAAGCGCAACGCCCTGTGAATTTGTTTAAGTCGTGCATTTGCATACTTTAGACCTGCCGACACAAGAATCCCTATATTCGGCGGTCAAATTAAACAATGGGCGATCGCAGTTATACAAATTATTATGCAAATTCGATTCCCCGAAACTGCTGTATAGCATTCAATCATTTGCTTGCAGCATAAACCCAGATTATGCATTAGAGTTTTCTCATGTGTTTTCAATCTTGTTCTGCTGCGTTTCCCGCGTCTTCGCGGCCGCAAGCCCACGCTCCTTTAGGGCGTGGTGAAAGATCGCCAAGATCGAAGACAGGGCGTTTTAACGTCCTTACCTCATTTTCGGCTTAAGCCAACAAGGTAAGGCGCGTTAAAACGGGCTAAAACATTCCGGCAGCCACTAAACCACGCCATAAATGGGCGTGGCTATGTGCCGCCTTTGGCGGAAAGATGTGTTGCAACGGACCTAAACCCCGATCGTGCTAATTCCCTAATGCTTAATTTGGGATAAAGAGTTCTTTGAAAAACCTCCGCTCTTCATAGAAGCGCATAAAACGTGGAGATCGAAACAGCTATTATTCGTGCATTCGTGGCAAAAAAAATAGCCACGAATGCACGAATAAGAAAAAGTTTCCGGCCGTGGCTGATTAAAGTCGCAATGTTTTTCAAAAATCCCATACATAGTATTGTCGCCACCTAAAATCGAAGTTAAATTACCGCAAGGTTGTCCCAAAATGCAAAAATCGAGCGACAACTAGCGATTCGGCGATTTTTCGAGATCAACTAACTGTTTTGATTGCATTGCTTAGCGACAAATTCGCATTTGCATTCAAGAGAAGTGACAAAAATTGCAAATCTTGACAAATAGATACTTGACTTTTTTGTAAAATTGGAATAAATTTATCCCGCACTCGCATATTTATCATCGAGTGTATATTTTTGATACGTTGGAAAGGGGGAAATAAATGGCACATATAGAGTACGCTACATCTTCATATAAATCGCCATTCCACCATCGGATCCTTGCAAATATGCCGGTAAGGGCATCCTGGATCGATAAGGAAAGCGGAAAAAAGGTAAATGTTTTGGGCACGACC
>JBOGOW010000218.1:0-6769 GCA_050748285.1 Pyrinomonadaceae bacterium | reverse complement strand
TAATCAGTATCTGATTAGAATCGATTCGCTCAAAACTGCCTTTAACGGGTGGAAGATGCATGCCCAGGCTATTTGCAAAAGTTCTGGTGGTGTCGCTGTCATCAACGATGAAGGGTTGTGCCAGCCCAAGCGATGGAAGCAGCGGAACACCGTTTACGATGACGCCGGTTTGGGACGAAAAGTTCCTTCCGAATATAGATACAACGACGCGGTTGCCCAGCTTGACGGGCTTGTATCTTATCGAGGTGACGTAGAAGTCATTGTTGCTAAGGCTGCCCCCGTCCGGGATCGGAATAACAAATGTCTGTTCCGCGCCCGCCCAGCCGCGCGTATCCTGACCCTGGCCCTGAATCCACCCGTCGTCCTCGAACCACCTTGGTTCCGTCGCACTCCTTGAGAAATAGGCTCCTTTGGATCTCATGATCACGGCCGAAATATCGTCAGGGATGACCATGATGGCGTAGGTGGTTTTCGTTCCCGACAAAACTCGCTTTGTTCCGGGCATCGGCTTAAACGTCCAGCCGAATTCATTTGAACCTTTTCCGAAAGATGAGGAATAAAGCTCCTGCTGGACGAATTGCGAGTATCTTTCCCGGTTACGCTCATAGCTGAGAGAGGCTCCTATGCCTGTCAGCAATTTGAGCAGAAAGCGGAATGAAAAAGCGTTACTTTCTATTTTCAACTCATTGACGTTGATTGAGCTCTGTTTCGGAAACATGTCAACTATTCGGATCGATCGGTCCGAGACATCGACGTTTCTGCCACCAAGAGCCAACTGAAATGGCCTCGATTCTTTTACATCGAGGGCATTGCTCTTGGGCATTCGAAAATCAAGTAGCTCACTCAGCACGAACCGACGAAATACCCTGCTGTTCCTCGGGACATCTTGTGGAACCGCGTCGACTCTTGAGGAAATAAGAGTCCAGTCTGCATGGCCCGCGAGCGCTGTATTGTCGAGAAAAGCATTAAACGAAGCTACCAATTTGGCCTTGAGAGCGTCCTTACGTGTCCGCAGGGTTTGCTTGCGTGCGAGACAGGTATTTCTTGTCGGCACATTCGCGAGATCAGCGGCATCCTGGTTGACGCCGGGGCCCGGTTGAACTAGCGCAGCGGAGCAGTCAGTTATCATGGCCCCGCGTGCCGCGTCGTAGCCAGCGATCTCCGCCGTGATCTGACCGGCGATGCCAGCACCTCCTACTAGGTGACTCGTAAGCGCGGTGGCAACCGTTGAGTTTGAGTCCTGTGGTATCACCTGACTAATACTGAACGCGGGATAGGCTCTATCTACGCTGTCTCTACTGGGATAGCTATCTCTAAGTTCTTCCCTTCGCGAGACGTCCTGCTTTAGCTCGATATCACCCGCACTGAGTCGGAGCGAATTTTCAAATTTTGCGAGTTCGGCCGCGCTGTTCAGATTTCTAATAATCTCCCAGGTTGTCATTTGCGGATCCGAATCATAGGAAAATCGGTTTCCCGAACCTTTGACCTTTGTGCACGGGAGAGTAAAGTCGGCAGGGGCGGGAGCCCTGTAAGCAATACATCGAGCGAAGCCAGAGATCTTCCACCATGACTGTATCCACTTGTTGTCGGCTTTGTCGTAAGACGTATTGATGGATTGCGGCATTTCGAGAAAGATCAAGCGTTCGCCGGGTCCGACTTCGTCGCGCAGCAGCGTGAGTTGCTTCGACAATATCTCGTACTGCATTTGCAGATAGTTATCGAGTCGAAGCGATGCGTTCAACTGCGGTGCGGAAGTGAACTGTTTTGTTACTTCTTTGACGGCGTCCGCCAGGGCCCCTTCATATGCGGCGCTCGCCTTATTGGTGGTTGATGCAGGACCGGGAGTTGGCGTTACAAATGTTCCGATAGTCGATAAGCTATTGATTTCCGCCGTCTTTTGATCGATTTGTTCCTTTACAGCTGCCCTTACGATCTCAAGTTCCGCGATCTGCGCGTCCAGATCCTTTTGTGTGGCTTCGTCGGTCGTTTGTGCCCGCTTTATCTTAAGTGCGGCTATCTGCCGAGTCAGCACCAGGGACTCCTCATATAGTTTGTCTCGCTGTTCCGTTAAATTAGATTTCCTTTCGGTATTGTATTTAATGTCACCTTTGATCTGACGATTCTTGACGGCTGCGGCTTCGTCAAACTCGGCACTGATGTCGAGCAGGGACCTGAGTGCCTCGACGCGGGTTCCATTGATATCATTCGCATCGAGATTCCCGAGTTTCTCAGCTCTAAGATCTAGATTACGACGGTGCATCTGAGCAAGAAGGTAATGCGCCTGTTCCAGCGTCCAGACATTCGGCTGATCAGCGGTCACGACTACCGGGCCTTGTGCCAGGCTGCAAAAGGGTATCGCGATAACGAATATTAGTGCGATCAGGATGGAACCGGTAATATGGCAAATCCGAGCCATCGTTATAAGGGTTTTCATAGTTAAGAAACCTCGCAAATACTGTTTATGGAGCCACCAAAGCAATTTTTTTCTCGAAGTAGCCCTCGCCTTCCCGCATGAAGGCCGGCTGGAAGCTGGTTGTGGCTATCGATAAAGAAAATACTTCCGATTCCTCAAATTTGATTCCTCAGTTTCTTAACGCACCGATTCCCCACGCGACCTATCATCAACCCTGCTGTCTGCTATCGTCTGTCGATCACTTTGTCGGCTTACTTCGGGAGATCAACCGGTCGAGAGCATCCGGGACAAATCGTTCTGCAAAGCCTGCGATAAAGCACCATACAATGAGCAATGCGTAGTCCTTTCCACTGCCGGGACCAGAGCGAGCGAGGAAATCGAACACATTTATGCCTTGTTCGGGAACGGGTTTGGGTTTAGGACCTTTCGGTGCCGTGGAACCTTTTGTTTCTGTCGTCGGCGACTGGCTTGGGGTTGGACTTTGGCCTTGCCCCGGCACCGTATCGCCGGCGGACGGTTCGGTTGCAGCCGGACTTGCAGATTGTGAAGGCGACGGCGACGGACTGGGTTCGGGATGATGAACGGACGCCTGTTCCAGTGTCACGTCGGTGAACTTTCCGGTCGGAGTGTATATAGCGGGAAAAAATGTTCCGGTCAGCGTGGCCGAAGTGAATAGTAAATAGATAATGATCGCAAAGATCGCACCGCTGATTGGCGCGACGAAAACGGAATTGGAGCCGTGGAAGAGCAGCGCGAGATTATAGAGCGAGTCCCCGTCGGTTGCGGGAGTCTGTATGCGCCGGAGGGCGCTTACGAACCCGCCCATGGCTCCCGATACCACTACGACAAATACCGTCAGGGCGGAGAGCTTATCGGAGTTGCCCAAGGCATTGAACCGATCAAAGAAGTCGCCATCTGCCTTTACGATCTCTTCTATCAGCGGAACAATAAAGAGGATCGCCAATATGCCCAACAAAGAGATCAGCGAAAATAGACACAACCGGGCCGCCACCCATGTCAGATCGGTAAGGCGTTCTTCCCGGACGGGAAGTATCGCATACTCCAGATACATTCTTCCGAGCAGGTCTTTAAGATCATCACGAAGAAGTTTCTCGTAATGCGATTTTGATTGATCTTCGCTGTGCTGGGGCGGACTTTGAAGATCTGGGGGTTTGGACGCCATGTAATCGTCGAACTCTTTTTCCCCGGCCACGCTGCGGTAATCAAATCGAAGTCGGCGTATCTTCGTACGAAGCTGCTCGGGCGGCAGGATATCGGAAAGTATTAGCTGAAAGTGATAAACATCGCTCCACGAAAGAGCCCCATCAGCACGTCTCTGTGGCAGGCTTTCGGCAAAGTCAATCCCCGAATTATGACTGGTTTCCGCCAGACGATCTTTGACGGTGAGATATTCACTATAAATATGATCGAAACAAATGATGATCGGCGGCCGGATCTTGCCGAGCTCGAAATACGATTTGATCCCAAATGTCCGGCGCAGAAATGCACGAAACCTGGAAAACGGGTTGAATCTGTTGGGCACTGGTTTCGTCTCTTCGGCCATAACGCACCTCCTCCTAACTCTTGATCGGGATTTCTATGCTCTCTGCAAATCCTTCCTCGATCTCTTCCGTCGAGAAATAGTTGGTTTCCTTTTTCATCGCATCTACCATTTTGGGCAGCGGGACAATTGTGTCTTCGGATTCGCCGTGTTTGCCCTTCATCGTCGAGATGATAGTTTTCAGGCGCGACTTCTTCGTCGTTACGGCCGTGCGATTCTTAAAATCGTTCCATAGAGACTTCGGTGTGGCATTGCGGCTCCCGTGATGCCCCACCTTATAGACAGTTATATTCTCCAGCAGCTTTTTCAGCTTTGCGTCCTTGTTGGCGGCATCGAGCAAAAACTGCCAATTTTCAATCTGAGCGTCGCCGGGGAAGAGAAGTCTTTGGTCACCGACCTCAAACAGCAGGATCACGCTCGTGTTATTCAGTGCACGGTCGACAAAACGCACCAACCCAAGCAGCTGTTCCGCCCGAATACTCCGCAGCCTTCGGATGAACCAACGAAGGTTCGCTGGGCGGTCCTTGTTCGTGATGATCTTGTCTTTTCCAAAGATCGGCTGTTGATCTGGGGTACCGTCAGCGTTCATATTGTTAGTCGCCGCAAGCGCGCCCCAGAATAATTTGTTCATCGCCATCAACGACCAGAACTCGTCGCTGGTGTTCGTTGCAGTGGTAATCTTCGGATAATCCTCAAGCCGCGGCGGCCCAAGAATGTGTACCTTAACGCCCGGCAGGATCGTTTCCCATTTGACGTTCGAATATCCGAAATGAACATAGTGCGGATCGTTCATTTTCTGCAGATTCTTGATCGCGGCCATGTTCTTGATCTTTTTGTTGTCATCCGCGGCAAAAACGATCCGGTCACGCAAAGTCCGGTCTATGGTTTTGCTGAATTGAGATTTGTCACTCAGGCTTTTCGCCTCGGCTTCGATCGCACCGGCAACGTTTTGCATGTCGTCCAATATCTCGGCGAAATGCTTTCGGTCGTTATCCCGAAATTGTCTTGGCCCCATCAAGGCAACCTTTTTGTTCAGATCGCGATTGTCATCCGGATTTTCCGTCCACGGCTGAATCACGGTGTCCGGATTGCAATCGAGAATTATTTTGCCGGCCTCCTTCAGACCGAAACCATAAACGTGATCCTTATGACGATGTGTCGCGACGACCACGTTCAGTTTTCCGCTCGTACGGTCCTTAATATCCTTTGCCACCCTAAGAAGGCGCGCCCCGGTGGAATCGGCGTTCTGTTCATCCGCATCATCGGATCCATCGACCGCGTCATGACCATGTTCAGGTTTACCTTTTCCAGTGCTTCCGAAATCGATCAGCACGGACCGCTGGCTGTTATCGGCGTAATGAAACAGCAACAGGAAACAATCCCCAAAATAGACGTCATAGGTGACGAGTTCGATCTTTGTCGGTTTTGGCATAGTTAAAACGCCTCCGTTGTATCGATGTTGACCGCAAGCGTACGGCCCAGATGCATCCGCGAAAACAGATTCTTCGTGAAAGCGGGATTGGTGTAGTAGCCCGATTCCCACAAGTATTCGATTCGTGGTTTCTGGTTCGTCTGGCTAAAGATACTGTTCTTGATGTGATATTTGAGCTGGCCGTATTCGTCAAAAATGAGCGTGCCGCTACCGTATAACGTTATTTCCTGTTCAGGAGGAATATCAGCCCTAACTCCGGTAATGCCGACGTCCGAAAGCTCGTCAAAGCGAAGGGTCGACATCTGCACGTATTCGACGACAGTTTGCCGGACGGTGAAACCATCGGGCCCGACCCTTATGCACGGTCGAATCGATTGCACCTTCATATAACCCTTTCCCCAGAATGCATTCTCATCTTCCAACTCAAGCCCTTCGCGGTTGTCCCACATGAATCGGGCGATCTCGTTCGGGTCGCGCAGCATAGAATCGAAGTGCGTCCGATCATAACGGAAACCGCCATCGGCCATTCGCCAGTAGCCATCCTTGTCTGCCCTCGGCGCGGGTTTGATACCATAGGCCGCGAAGCTGTCGCGTAGTTTCTGGCGATAGGAGTATTTGGAATCGTCAGGCACGGTCTCGCGGTCGCAGGTCAGGATCGCGCTCAGGTAATCTGGAAATCGAATATCGGTCGGAGGCATATAATCCAGCCCGCGTATCGCCATGTTAAGCAGATGATCGGCAGCCTCCGCGCCTTCTTCCACGGCTATCGAAACATCGATCTTGGTTATCTTCGGGTCCGACTTGATATATCGGTGCAACCGTTCAAGCCAGACCTCGAGAAACGCCTCCAGCATCGCTGCGACCAGGACCTCGCCGCAGCGGTGAGGTTCGCGAAACTCCGACTTCTCCAGATAAGGCGTTGGCAATGGATCGGCCGTCATGTCGAGCGGCTTGATATCTATCGATCGTCGCAACGCACTGCCGCGAAGTCCGGAAAGCTCCGATCCCATCTGCTCGGCCAGGCCGAAAAGCAGCGAGCCCTCAAGATTTTTCTTCGTAACTGAGGCCGTCGGGATCTTGTGCTCGGTGATGTCCAGAGTAGGAGTTTCCTTGCTGTGGATGCCCAACAGAACATTTCTGACGACATCCTTCAGCGAAAAAACCGAAAGAAGCGAAACGATATCGGCGAAACCCTCGTGAAAGCCCGCCTGTTCGGGCGAGGACGGTGCGGTGTATATTTCGCGGAGCCCGTCAAGGATCGCGTGAGTGGTTTCGTGTGCAACGACGTCGTACGAAAGGCAGGTGAAGATCGGCGTGCGTTTTCCCGTCCCGGGAACAAAGAAATAACCGAAAGCGAGTGCTT
>JBOGOW010000217.1:0-6770 GCA_050748285.1 Pyrinomonadaceae bacterium | reverse complement strand
ATGTAGCACTGTCGCTTTGGTATTGTTTTTTGAAAAGCGACTCAGGAAAGCATTCAGTGCAAATTCGACTGTGAACCCGCTGGAACGGCTATCAGGCTGTGGGTACGTATTGACAGAAGCGCGGGAGATATTTTTCCGATCTGACATTTTCATGTGAATTCGTCTCCTGAAAGCCGTGCATGATTTCTGAGGGTTAAATATATACGAAGTGAGAACTTAAACATGGAAATTAATGATCGCGTTGCCTTTTGGTCGCAGTAAGGGGCCGGGAAGGGCAAATAAAAAAATATTAAAATTATATATTGTGATAAATGCCTTTGCGCAGAGGGCTTATAACGATTGATAGCGCATCGAGTTATAATTTTATCGGTTTTTAATGCAAATTGTTCTGTCGATTAATTGGTGTCCAGCTAGCGTAAAAAGGAGAGGTGGAAACGTCCGCCGTCGTTGCTGAGATAGTAAAAAATGGTATCACTTAAATCGAAATTGCGCGGGAAACTAATGTCCTCTCATGGCGCAAGAAAAAACACCAACAACACTATATGGGTTACTTATAGCGCTAAGCTTAATCGAGACATCGCTTTAGCGAGCAACAGTGAATGTATCTACTGGGCTGCATGCCTCGAAGTAAATCCTCAAATAAAAAGTTTTGAGTTTGGTTGTATCGTAGACTTAAAAGCCAAAACTGGCGATGAGTTCAGAAAAAATGAGATGATAAGAATTGAACTGGCGGACGGAGGCTTAGAGTTTCACGGATTGTCAGGAGGGGACGGGGGGGAAATTTGCATGGAGGCAATTATTAAAGTTGATGGTACAGAGCGAAATATCATCTGCGTTAACGTGTTTGATGATTATATCGCTGAGCGATCCCGCGCTGCAACAAGGTATCTGCAGTTAGTCGCATATACGGCTCAAATACGAAATGAGATATGTGATATTGAGTGTCAAACATTGCGCTTAATTGTGCGGACCTTAGGGTATGGAACTGTTAACAAAGTGCTAGTGATGACTGAGATGCATGATCCAATGTTGATTCTAGGTGTGTTGTCCCGAATGATACTCTCTGGTGAACTTGTCGTAGATATAATGGAGCGACCGTTTGGCAGACATACTTTGTGGAGGTTGGCGTGAGAGAAAGGCGAGCACGCTTGGAAATTGAAGCATCAATTCGAGCCACTTTACCTTGGGCAGAGGTGCTTGTAGAGGAGATGACAGAAAAAAATCGCAGTGTCTATCTTAAGCGTCAGCAAGCGATTTTTTTATACGTACAAGGCGAGCCAATAAACTCGATCTTCAAAACAACTGCTATAACCCCATTTGAAGTTCACCGTTTGATCAAACGCTGTTTAGGTATTGCCCCCGATGGATTGGTATGGGGCAATCGGGCACTCATTTTAAACCACCGTCAAAAAGAGTATGAGAGAAAGACCGTTGCACCTAATAAATTACCTGAGCATAAATCGGGGTATTCCGGGGTTTTTTCACAGTTGATGAAGAAATATCCAGAATTAAAAGAAAAAATGATATCTAAAATTTTGAATATGAAAGTCAAAGGCGAAATTAATGAGTTTCGAATTAAACCGGCGCGTATTCACAGGTTTTTTTTAGATTACCTGAAAAGTCAAAAACACCCTTTGACGGACTGGCCCTTTAATACAAAGCTGCAAGGGGTTCGGTCCATAACATCTTTTGTAAAAGAGGTAATTAATAGCAATTTTGATAGTGCTGTTATGGCCTACGGCGAAGAAGGAGCGCGAGCTCACTTAGCGGTCGGCACTGGAAAAGAACCTGCTATGAGATTCGAAGATCTTTTTGAAGCTGTAGAAATCGACAGTCACAAGATAGATGGAGAATGGGTAATTGGTATAAGCAATTGCGAAGGTTTGAAAAGTTACATTAATATAAAGAGGCTTAATATACTTGCCATGGTGGATCGAGTGTCGACCGCCGTATTATGGTATTTGGTTGTATATAGTAGTGAAGTTAGCGCTGTTGACGTCGTGAGAATGATTACTGAAAGCCTGCGCGCTGAGTTACCAGGACCCGAAACAAATATTTTACGAATGGAAGTAAAAGGCGATGCTGGATTTCCCGCAGAAAGATTTGAAGAGTTGAGACATGTACTGCCATCGATTCTAATGCCCGACAATGCGTTGTCGAATTTGGCATCAGCAGTTTCTTCAACTTTAAGGAGTAAACTAGGTTTTTCTTTATGCTTCGGGGCTCCCGGACACTTTGAAATAAGACCAAATGTAGAGCGGGCATTTCGCTCTATTGAAGAGGCAATATTTCATAGACTCCCAAATACGACCGGTTCCAATCCATTTAAGGGGCGCGCTGAAGATGGAGGGGCAGTCGCAAAAGAGTTAAAAATGGAAGCAGATGTGGTGGAAGAAATAGCGTACCATTATTTTTCACAGCATAATGCTCTGCCGAATGAAGGGATAAGCTATTTATCACCGAACGAATTTATTCGACAGAAATTGAGCCTCGGCAACAGTCATTTCATTGGGAGAAAGTTGCTTCAATATCAAGTCAACAAAGTAACGCATTACCGAACCCTAGAGCAATTGACTGTCAAATGTTATCCAGATAGAGGGGTTCGTCCCTACGTCCAAATCGATAGAGTTCGATACTCTAACGACATTTTAAGAGACTCGGCATGGTTAAAAAATAAAAAAATTACCGTTGAGATTGATGAGCAAGATCTGAGAACTGTACGTGCATATTTTCCAGATGGTAGCTTACTCGGAATTTTGAAAGCTGGCGGGAAATGGTCAATAACAAAACACAGTCGTAAAACCAGGAAAGCTATAAATAGTTTAAAGGCTGCGCGATTATTAGTTGTGACAGAATTTGACGATCCAGTAGATAATTACATGAAGCATTTGGCCGACATTGCTACAAGTCGGTGCGCTCCACAGTCTGATTCACCGGTCCCGGTAGTCAAAACAGTTCGGAGTGCTGCAACTGAACTAAATCGGCTAATGCATGAGACAGTGAATCAAGAGAGCAATATCGCGATCGGTCGAAATTCGACGGAAAAAGTCATTGAGGAAAATAATTTCGGCATTAGTAATGATCACGCTCTTGATATTAGCGATGGTGACTCTAAAAATTTGAGCGGCATGCACTCAGTAATGCCCAGTGCCATGCCGGACCTAAAAAAATTAATAAAAGGTCTATAGAGGAGTCATTCAATAATGCAGCTCTTTAATCCTGATGATACGTCGCAGCGCGATAGTTTATTACCAGATCATCCAGTGGTTAGGAATAGATACATTGCATTAACTCCTACCATTGAGTACTCCTATCGATTGGTACGAGAGCGAATCTGGTTGAGTAGCCCAAGTGTTTATTTTTTTTCAAACCCTAGGATGGGTAAGTCTCAGTGCGCTATGGCGATTCGGCATCTAGCATCTCAAGAATTTACCGATAAATATATTGTTCTTGCAACTTGTGATGTGAGTAACGAAGAGACAATTATAGTTACGATCGCAAATGCAATTAAATTATTTCGCAAGACCCGTGAGCCGGTAGATAAGCTAAGAGAACGGATCATAACTCACATACTGTGCGAGCTAGCTTCTATTGATGGAAGCCATTTTCTTTTGCTTTTGGATGAGATGCAAACTCTCGGCGAAAAAGAGTATAAGCACCTTCAAGTAATTCAAAACAGACTGAAGTTGTTGGATATTTCAATGACTACAATTGGTTTTGCACAGCATCAAATTAATAGCGTGCGTACGTCGTTTGTTTCTGGAGATGAAGGTGCTGTAGTAGCACGTTTTTTGAGTGAAAGAATTGAGTTTCCTGGGTGCAGTTCAGTGGAGTGGTTGGAAGAAGTGCTCCGATCGTTTGATGAAGCTCTATTTTATCCAGTGGATAGTAACTGTAGCTACACGCAGTTTTTTTTACCTAAAGCCTTTTCGGCCGGTTTCAGGATTTCTTTCTATTCGTCCATGATTTATGACTGTGCCGTTGAGGCAGTGTCAGGATGTAGCAAGCGCGTCATCCCAGTCGAACACATGTTTCACTCTGTCCAATTGATACTGACAAGCTCCCGCCTAAGCGATGACCAGGGCTTTGTGCTCGACATTAATCTTGTGAAGGATGCTATTTTCAAATCTGGAATGTCCGAATTCGCCAAAGTTGGCGTAGTTTGTGAGGTGTCCAGCCATCGGTCTGAAGGGTTTCAGCCAGCTCGGAATCCATTCCGAAGGCGATAAGCTCAAGCACGGCGAGGGTTCTTTTCATAGCGTCGATCGCTGGCTACGCAGAATTCAGATGAGTATGCACTATCAATGCAAGACGGACACAAACCGATAGGGCCAAATGGGTGCGCCTTACGGGTCAGAGCCTGCTGAAACGCTCCCTTGAAAATAGCCAAACGCTCAAACGCGAGCGAGGTTTCCGGTAAGGCAATCTTTTACAATAGAGAGGTTAAGTCGGTCGAGATGCAACTGACCGGTATCGTTTCTGATGTTTGATGTTTGATGTTTGATTTTTGATGTTTGATGTTTGATGGAATTAGAGCAACGAAGGGCGGGGCATCTGGTTTGGGGGAGGTCACTGCAAACCAAATTGAACATAACTAAACTAAATAATTGTTTAGTTTAGTTATGTTTTGAAGTGCCAATTCAAACATAACGAAGCAGGGCGGGCGATAGTGAACAGCGGGTTTGCCTATTCCAGAAGGCAAGAACTAGTTCACCACGCAAGAATTACCTTAGTCTTTATTGGTGATTCTTAGTCGCTTTCGGCCTATATAGCCTTTTTAGACACTTAATTCAAGAAGCGTTTACCTCCAAAAGCTCCATAACATGCGGCATAGCTGTGCGCCTTGCCGATCGTGACACCCAAGTCTGACGTAATGGGCGAGACAGACTCGGCTGGTGTCGTAGTCGCAGTCAGTCACCCAAACATGGCGCGACAGCGACGGTGCCACAAATAGCCCGAAACGCCGTCTTGGCGCCCCCAAAGCAGGCAAAACCTGTTTGTCGGGAAAAGGTTTCTTTGTTGTTAGGAGCGCGTTTCAATGCTTTCGGGTAGCAGGCATCCTAGTTTCGCCACCAACGCCAGCTTTCCTAGACTTCCAGAGCAGGAATGATTGGCGCCGCGTCGAACGCCAATTTTCAGAAAACCCGTTACGTGCCGCGAGCTGGAAGCAAATGGCGAAAATCGAAGGAAAGCCTGTATTGGATCAATAAAGATTAGAAATGGAGAACGACGCTTCGAGTTGTGCCAGTAAAGATTAGAAATGGAGAATAACCTGTCGAATCGCATCAGAACTGAGCGCTAACGTCAGGTTCTATAAGTTTTTTTCTGGTTAGGTCAGCAAAAATTAGAAATGGAGAAAAAAGCCTCAGATCGTGTCAGTAAAGATTAGAAATGGCTCAGGTAGCGGGATTTCGAGCGTTTACTTTCCGTTTTATATGCATCTTTACTTCCGAGTACTGCTGACATGGTTGCGTGCTTCAAGATCTGTGTGGATCTTGGGTCAATCCGGGGATATCGTATTACGTGTAATGTATATTATGTTAAATCATGTGTTATGTCAGATGTGTTCATGAGCTGTCTTGCCTCGGTAACCATTAGAAATGAGAGCAATATCATCAGAACTGAGAACGGCAAGAGCACCCGATAACAGTACCTGGAAGTGAACGTCTAAATTTCGGTGCATCAAAGATCTAAAACTAGGTATTTTCCCACTATTTACATTTTTGCCTACCAAGCCTTGCGACCCCACCAATTTGAGACTTTTCACGCCCAATACGTCCCGTAGCCCCTACATGGAAAGGACTTTTGAAACTATAACGATCGGCGTTCTGTGAAAATGAAACTTCAGAACGCCGAAGCAAATCTTAGGGTAAATGCGGAAGTAATCGGTAGATAGCCCGCCTCTAAGCGTTATCTAACGATTACTTTCATTTTTTGGATGGCGAATCATCGTCCTGCGTCTCTATCATAAAATCACTTACCAAAACTTCAGCCACCTAGCTCGCTATCTACTATTTACTTACCGAGCGTGCGTTGGTTCCAATCCTCATTCCGCATAGTGCTGCGCAGCGGGCACTTTTTCTCCAAATGACGCGGTAAATTCAACGAATTACGTGCCACAATAACTCTCGGAACGTCTTAGTGCGTCCCTAGCTAAAGTAGTCGTTTGACCGATGTAGCGCGCCAACCGAGCAGCGTCTCAGTTAGTAGCTAGGCCTTACATCCGCTCGCATGCCACGTTGTAATACGGATCCGCTTTCAATGTGATTTGCAGTTCACGTTCACGGACCTCGACTCCTACCGTATTTGTCGAGTTTGCGTAGTTTAACTCTGGTGCGCCGATCTGGTTCTGTCTAGGATGTCTGGCACCTAACCGCATCACCGGTCCTTTTTTACTAACCTAATAGCTTATGTAACGTCGGGATGGGGCTATCTATGCATGTAATATCCGATAACGCGCAGACCCGGATATTGCAGGTTGATAGGACATTGCTTAACATCGCATCAAGCCGTTTCATTCTCTAGCCTGGTAATCACATGCCTGCGTCTCCGATTCCTTTGTTTGAAACCTACAATCGTTTTCGAGACCTGAATTTTAGTCGTGTGTCTGAGGAGCTACCTGTTGTCACTCAGTACCTGTTTTCCTTTCCGTCAGAGCTAAAGGCTCAAGATGGCTACCTCGCGGTTCGCGGTTTCCTAAAGTCCTACTCAAACAACGAAGCCACGTTCAATTCATACCGCACACACGTCGAGCGCCTTCTTTTGTGGTC
>JBOGOW010000216.1:0-6774 GCA_050748285.1 Pyrinomonadaceae bacterium | reverse complement strand
CCAGTCCACCAGAGCCTCAATCTCGTTCATTGTCCCTACCGCCTTGCTCACCTTCCGCCGACGGCTAAATCCCATTACCGAATCCATTAAATTCATCTGCTTCTCTTTCATTCCTCAATTTTAAACTTTTTTACCCGCCGTGTGCTACTTTTATTATGGGTTTTTCAAAGAACCCTATTGAATAAACTTCTTGTGCCACAACTGTTACAAAAGCCGTAGCAAGAAGAAACTTGATTAAGGTTTTCATGATCTTTCTTTTTTCTTCCCGTTAATGTGCATTCGTCCCAGCCTTGCCTATATCGCATTCCCCTAGTTTCCCTTCAGTTTCCGTAGCGCGTCCCGCGACGACGCAAAGCCCGGATCAATCTTGAGCGCTTTCTCGTATGACTTGATCGCCTCGTCGCGTTTTCCGGCTGTAGCGTATGCCTCGCCGAGGCTGTCGAAGGCGTTTGCGGATTCCGGATATAGTTCGGTATTGATCTTAAGCATCTCGATCGCGTCGTCCATTTTTTGCATTGCCGCGAGGCGATATCCAAATGTGTTTATGTCGGCTTCCACGCTCTGGTATTCATTTACGGGGTCGTTTTTGAATTCGAGAGCCTTTGCCCTGAACGATTTCAAGTCGTTCACCTCAAACAGCTCCATTGCGATCTCTCGCAGCGATTTTTGCAGTTTGTAATTGAGGATCGCCTGCATCGCGGTGTCCGTATTTTGGCGGTAATCGGCAAACGTAAGGGCAGCGGAAACTTGCGGCGCGGTAAATGTCCGTTTGTCGAGCTCGATATTGTCCTGATGCCAGAGCGTCGAGGCGCGAACGGTGAGTTTGCTGTTTGGCAGAGTAAATCGGCGGGCGTCGCCGTACATATTGACGTGCGAGCCGGTCGGTTCACCGACGAACACGGCGTTGGTGTTTTTTTCGAGCGAGTTGACCAGATTTTGGGCAGCCGAAAATGTCTGGCGGCCGATGATGACAAAGAAATGGCCGCGCTGGTCGATCTTTTCGAGGCGGATTATCGGGCGGATGATCTGCGGAACCAGACCGTTATTGCCGCCGCCGTTTAGCCGCAGATCCAGGACGAGTTTGTTCACGTCGTTTGATTTGGCAAACGCCTCGACCTCCTGCATAAAGGCCGCAATTGTCTTGTCCGGCTTGTCCTGGATCTGATTTAGCTGCACATACAGCAGCCGGTGATCTTTGTCGTATTCGTACCAATAGCCGCCCGATTCACCCCAATATCCGGGACGCCCGACCTTCATCCAGAGCGGTGTAGGATTGGTCGATTCCGTGCGGGCGTCGATCCAGTCAGTGCCGACGGGTTTGTCGGTAAGTTCGGTGATAAGGCCGCCGGGTTTGATCTGGATATTACGTACTTTGCCGTCTTTCTCGATGCCAAAGGAAATGTTTTCGGGGTCGCTTACGATACCGGACGCCTGTAAGACTTCCGGCGAGTTCATATAAAGCGTGACCACGTTTCGCAAGCCCATGTCATTTTCTCTGGGAATGTATGGAGCGAGTTTTGCGACGACCTGTTCTACCGGCACACCACCGATCGACACGATCCGGCCACCGACGGCGTTGACGTAGGTTTTGTCGGCGGCTTGAATGAACACCCCCTCCTTAAAAAAATAGGTCTTGAGCGGAAAGAGTCTGAATTTCAGCGACGGTTCAAACGGCGGAATAAGCCGCGTGTGGCCATCGGCGACCATCGACACGATCCTGCCAAGCTCCATCGCTACCTGGTTGTCGGTCAGCGAGGGAATTCGAGCGTCGAGCTGCTTGACTGCTGCGTCAAACTGTTCGCGAGTCATCGTGTGAAACAAGTTCTTATGACGCTGGGGTAATTCCGCAGCCATGTATCGCAGATCCTCGCGCCATTTCTCGACCGTCATTTTGGTGGGCGTGGTTTGCGGCAGGACAACGGCGGTGAATAGAAAAACAGACGCGAGAACCGAACGAACGGCGCGTGAACTCCGACCGACAATAAGGCGAAAGAATTTATTTTTTTTCATCATATGAAATGATCCTTTTTTAGATTAGTTCGATCGGCGATCAACTCTTCGGCTGAGCGGGCAGGTTCAATGCCGGTTTTATCTCGCCGCGATGACAGGTCGTGCAATTTATCGTCGGCGTTGTGGTTTTGAGATTTTTGATGCCTGGCAGCAATTCACCGCCTATCTTGAAAACCATCGCCTGCATATCGCGGGCTATTTGTTTCTGCTGCTTGTCTTCCGATTCCCATTTGTCGGGGACGTGACAATGCGTGCAATCGACGCCGAGCGAACGAGCATAGCCGAATTCCATCACGGCCAAAACGCGGCCTGCCGGTGAACCTTTGAACATCGGCATTTGAATATTCTTGAAAACCGTCTCGGCCGGTTCCTTTTCCTTGCCTTTTATCTGCTCTTTGAGTTTGGCAAGTGCCGCAGCCTGATCGAACGCGGGCGTAGGCGTCGCAGCGACTTGCGCCGATATTTGTCTTTCAACAGGCGGCGATGAAAAAAGCGCCGCCGATCCGAATACTGCGAATGCCGCAATCGCCATCATAGCCAACTTTTTTTGCGATCTTGTTCTCATAAATGTCTCCATCAGAAATTAAGTAGTGAGTCAATATGCAATTTATTCGTGATGATTCGCGTATTTCCGTTTGTCTCTTTCAATGCCGTTTCGGCAAAAACTCATTGCTGACCAAAACACGAATATGGTCATTCGCAGAACACAACTATGACATCCGATCTAAAAAAACAAAACACCGTTACTGGTCAGTTTATGACAAGCGTGAACGCGGCGACGCACCTTATGTTTGTCAACAATCAAATAGGCGGCACGGTTATATTTTCCGGACGTACGTAAAATCAAAACTTGTCGTCCAGGTTTTGCCGTCGTCGGTTGAGTTTTCGCCGTGCTGGCGGACGTCGCCGTTTGGCAATTTTGAAAATGTCATTCGGCCGATAGTTTTCTTGCCGTTTGTAACGGTCTCTGAATCGAGGATCATCTTGCCTTCAACCAGACCGCCGACGTAATAGGTGATCAGCCCTTTGTCATCGACCCACGTTTGGTGCCATTTGCCGTCGCGAGTGTCGTAAACATTGAAACTTTTCCCAGAAGAAACCGGCGTTGACCAATTCTCAAAAATTATGCAGCTTCCCAGTATCAATTGAATGCTGCTTGTGCCGACCGTGATGCCCTGTGGGGTTTTCGGCAGCCATTCGCCTATCCAAAAATCGAATTGGCGAAATTCGGGCCGCCCACGGCAAGGGTTTGCGGCACTGTCCAACTTCTTTACAAGCTCTGCAAATTTTGTTTCGCTCTTCATTGACGCAAAGTCTTTGTCATCATTCAAAGATTCCGCCGAAATCCCGCCAAGTGCGACGCTTTTTTCCAGCACCTCATACATCTTTTCCTTGCCGCCCGTTTGTGCGTAGGCACGCGCAAGTTCGAGCGAGAATACTGCGTTTGGCGAAACGCTCATCGCGGTTTCGAGCGGGGCCAGCGCATCTTTCGCGCGGCCGAGATTTAAGAAAGACGTGCCGAGCCTATAATTCGCACCGGCATTTTTCCCTTCGGACTTTACGATCGCCCCGTACCTTTCGGCCGCGGTCTTCCAGTCCTGTTTTTGGTACGCCTCGTTCGCGGCGGCACGCATTTCGGTCGTAACCGAACTGGCCGCTGGAGCTTGTCCGAAGGCGCTGACCGACATTAACAATATGAAAACTAATAAGGCTTTGCTGAAATTCATTGCTTCTCCTATGGTCATTTCGCTTTGTCAGGCTTCATTGATTTTTCTTTATCCGTGCAAGCTCCGGGATCGATGGTCGATGCGCCGTTGGCGATCTTCCAGCCGGTTTCGGTTCGGACGAGGTTAAATTGATTTATGCCGCAATGCGACAATTTGCCGTCGCGAAGAAAACATATCTGCCCCAGACCATCGCCCAATCGCCGCTGACCTCAACATTCGGCGCGTACATTACCTCTTTGGCCGAACCTGGTTTTGTAAAAAACTTAGAAAAGGCCTCACCGCCGATCACGTCGATGCGCGTCTTGCCGTCTTTGAGTTTGCGAATAGCGACCAACTGATTCTCGGCCGTTCCGGTGGCAAGAATCCCAACCGCATTCGCCGCCGCCATTTCGTTAAAAAGCCGATTGACGACGCCGAGCGCCGCTTTCCCGTCATCGGTCTTTTGCGCAGATGCGCTGACAATAAACATCGTAAGCGTGAAGGTCGTCAAAGTTAAAATGCGTTTCATATTTTCCTCGATTTAAATTGAATTTTTGTTCATATTTATGAATGGCTAACGTACCGGCGCGCACAGGTTATTTCGATTGCTTTCGCGGCAGCTTGGCGTCCATCATCGCGGTTTGATATGCGAATGCGGCGATGATCGTCGCGGCTTGTTTCATATCGTCTGCCTGAATTCGATCGAAATTATCTTGATTCGAATGATGCGTTCGCGTGTTGTATTCAACCGGATCCTGAATGAATTGAAAGCCCGGCAAGCCGATAGCGGCGAACGGAAGATGATCGGTTCCGCCGGTGTTTGAAAGCGTTAGCGTTTTTGCGTCGAGGTCAGCGAACGGCGCCAGCCACGCCTCGAAAAACGGACGAACCGCAGCATTTCCCTGCAAATACACACCGCGGATTCGGCCCGTTCCGTTATCGAGATTGTAATAGGCAGAAAGTTTGTCATAGTCCGGCCCTTTCGCTAGCTTGCCGTCTTTCATTTCGCCAAAATGCTGCTTTACATAATTTGTTGAACCGTAAATACCCTGCTCTTCGCCTGACCAAAGGGCCACGCGGATCGTCCGACGCGGTTTCAAACCGGAAGCGATTATTATTCGAGCCGCTTCCATCATGGCTGCACATCCGGCGCCGTTGTCGGTCGCACCGGTTCCGCTGTGCCACGAATCCAGATGGCCGCCGAGCATCACGACCTCGTCTTTAAGGTTCGGATCGCTGCCGGTAATTTCGGCGATTGTGTTATAGCCATTTGGGTCATCGTCGTAATACTGCGCATCGATCTCGACAGACATTTTCGGTTTCGCACCGAGCTTAATCATTCGAACAAGCCGGTTGTAATCCTCGGTTGCAACCGTGATCTGCGGCAAAATATCTGCTTCGTACTTTTTGTTCTGCGGCTGAAACGCAGGCGAATTGAAAAAGTCGTCAATGGTCTTTAATTCGCCAAGTTCAACCGCGACCGCAGCACCATCCACGAAAATGGTTCCTCCACTTCCGGCATTGCTGTTATTGAGCGCGACAGCAACTCCTTCATCGATGAGGAATTTCATAATCTTGGCCTGTTCGTTAAAACCTTTCGCAAAGTTCTTGAGAGCCTCGGCGGGTATTTCGTCGTCGTCGTCTTTCGGCTGCGGCGCGGCGGCGAGTTTTGCAAGAGCGTCGTCGGAAAAGCGGGACAAGTAGGGTTTCTCGACGGGCTTTAACGGCCGCACGCCGGAGGTCAAAACGATCTTGCCTTTAAGCTGTCCTTTATATTTTTCTAAGTCCTCTGTGGTCTTTGCATCCAGATAAACCACTTCGCTCGTTACGACGCCCTTTGTCGATGGCGACCATGCATTCGGATAAGCGATAAGTGAAAAAAATTGCGGTTCGACCACCGTCGCGGAAAATTTTCGTAACGCCCAGCCTCGGCCGAATGGCCCCCATGATTCAAGATGCGTATTCTGCATTCCCCATTCCTTCATCTTGTCTCGCGTCCACGTGTTTGCAGTGCGCATATTTGGCGAATTTGTCAGCCGCGGTCCGATCACGTCGGTCATATATGACAAAGTCTGGATTACCTGTGAGCGGTTCATGCCTTCGTTACGGATCTTGTCGATCGTTTCCTTCGGCGCAGTATAAACAGCCGGAGCGGTCGCTTGGCCAAAAGCCGCACTCGGAAGCAGGAATGCAAAAAGCAATGCAGAAGCAATAAATTGACGTTTAAACATAATTGGTCTCATTTTTTTTAATTTTTCCAAAAAAACTGCCGCCCATCGTTCGCGGAGCTACAAACCGATGCGATCCAGCCTACGATGTTTCAAACAATTCAAGAAAATGTTCGCGATAATTTCTGCTGAGCGCGAGCTCGGTTCCATCGCGCAGGATCGCCGAATAGTCGCCGCTGAACATCGGATGCAGCTCTTTTATTTTGTCGATATTTACGACTGTCGAGCGATGTATGCGGACGAATTTCGTCGGATCGAGTTTCGATTCGACGCCGTTCATCGTTTCGCGGATCATGTGCGAATCGCGTCCGACGTGAAGTTTCAAATAATTGCCCGCAGCCTCGATCCAATCGATCTCTTCGGTTTTGATAAAGAAAACTCTGCCGACCGATTTCACGATCAGGCGGTCGAGATATTTTTTCTCAGCCCCAATATTCTCGATCAACGAAACGAGCCGCTCATCCAGGTCGCCGCGTCGCCGGCTTTCGATCTGTTCGCGGATACGCGAAACCGCCCTTTGAAATCGTTCGCGGTTGAACGGTTTTAGCAGATAATCGAGTGCGTGCACATCGAACGCGCGAAGCGCATATTGATCGTAGGCGGTGATAAAAACCACGGTCGGAAGCGACGAACCGTTTAAGGCTTTTATCACATCGAACCCATTTTTTTCCGGCATTTGTATATCAAGAAAAACAAGGTCGGGCCGATCGGCGCGAATTTTCTTGATCGCATCGGTACCGTTGCCGCATTCGCCGATAACCTCGATGTCACCTTCATCACGCAAAAAACGTTTCACGCGTTCCCGTGCCAAAGGCTCATCGTCAACTATC
>JBOGOW010000215.1:0-6783 GCA_050748285.1 Pyrinomonadaceae bacterium | reverse complement strand
TCGGTGATCCGACCGTAGGCAGAATGTCAATTGACAAGACGTTCGACGGCGACATAGTCGGCACCAGCAAGGGACAGATGCTCGCCGTTCAATCCGGCGTCGAAGGTTCGGCCGGTTACGTCGCCATGGAACGAGTAAACGCAACACTCGATGGAAAGAAAGGCACGTTCGCGTTGCAGCACACGGGAACAGTGCAGGCCGGCAAATTCAGCCTGTCGGTAACGGTAGTGCCGGATTCCGGTACAGACGAACTGACCGGGATTTCAGGGGCGTTAACGATCAAAATCGAAAATGGCAAACATTTCTACGAGTTCGAATATACATTTGCCGCGAAGAGCCATTAAACGGTGTCGATGTGCGGCGGTCAAAGACATTTAAATTCTTGAAAGCGGTAGATAGTCGCATTTTGAAACCAGGATTGTAATCTCCTCAGTTGAATGTTCCATTCGAAAAACGCTCGGTATTTGGTTTGGCTTGCTGCGGCACTTGTGATCGCGGCCGGTTTGAACCGGTATCTTTATGATCCGACATTTTGGCTGGATGAAGCATTCGTTTCGGCGTCGCTGCGTTCGCCGACTTTCGAATCCATCTTCGCTCCGCACGCCTACGGGCAGTTCTTCCCGAGATTTTATTTTTCACTTCTCGCCGTTTTTCGCGATACATTCGGCTATCACGAATGGGTGCTGCGGCTAATTCCTTTCACCTGTTTTGTGATCGCCACGTTGATCTGGGCGCGTATTCTTTCACGTGCGGCGCGTAGTAATCTCGCGGCCAATTTTCTCGCGGCAGCTCTTTTGCTTGGTACGTATTATTGGATGGATCAGGCTATACAGCTCAAACAATATACGTTTGACGTGATGTTCGCTCTTTTGCCGTTTCTGCTAAAAGACAATGCTTTGGCAAAACTATTCACCGGCGAAAAGAAACCTCCGTTTTACATTTATTTACTCGCTGTTCCTTGCGCGCTTTCCTATACATACCCGATCGCCCTCGGCGGAAGGATGCTCGGTTGGTTGATCTTGAATTTGCCGCAACGGAGTTCGATTCGTTACAAACGTGTAGCGGTTTTCGGTATTATTCTCGTCGCTTCGCTTGCGACAATTTGGCTGATCGACGTTCGCTTTAATTTTACCGATATCGGCGGCACACGACGATTTTGGTCGGCCTGTATCTTGATCGAGTGCAGCGTCGGCGATCCGTGGTGTTGGGGAAATATTCTTGCAAGATTTCTTTGGGGTTGGCACGGACGATATTCCTACATCGTGCCTGCGATCATTGCGCCATTTCAGCTGATCGGCATATATTCGATAGCTCGACGCTTGATAACAAGGCGCTCTAAAAACCAGATCGGTACACATTATTCGTTGGCTCTTGGTTCGCTGGTTGTATTGGCCGGTGCAATTGCCGCGAGTCTTATAGCAAGCTACCCTATTTGCGCCGGGCGCCTTACGTTGTTTGTACAAATACACACGCAAATAGTCGCGATCGCGGGGTTGAGGTTTGCACTCGTTTGGTTCCGAAAAAATAGAACGGCAAAAATATTGATCGTCGTATGCATCACGGTCATCTTATTTGGAACGGTCCGAGCTTACGTCGCATTCGTGCAAAAAGAACCGCATCAAAACATGCGGCCGTTTTACTCAAAGATCGATCCGACGATCTCGAATACGATTTGGGTTCATTCGTGCAGCGCCACCCAGGTTAAAAGTCTTTCGACTCCGTTACCGGTTGAAAACATTCTTTTTTCGCCAAACGAAAAACCGGAACCGGGACAGCGGGTTTGGGTCATCTGGACTCATCTGCAAAACGAAGAATGCAGGGGCTCACTTGATACAATGCTTTCCCAAATGAAAGACTTGCAGATGGTTGAACAGGGCGAAGAACGCACCCTAGCGATCGGTGAATACTGCTGTGTTCCGAAATAACCCTTGAGTTTTTCGAACAAATTTGTCCCAATTATCGTATTGTAGAAAGATGCCGGAAAAATATTACTGTCCGCGGTGCGCGTCTCCATTTAAGCAAGAAACGAGCTTTTGCCGAACGTGCGGGCTTGCGCTTAAAGGCGTAAGCGAGATAGTAAGCGGTGACGCCGAAAATGCGCCTGTCGCATCGACTCGTCCTAACTTCAACGCAATCAGAATCGGCATTGGACTTGTAATCCTTGCGACGGTCTTCGGGCTTGCAAATGTTGTTATCAAAGATCTTGACCTTTTCCCAACGGTCGTGGGCAAAGCGATTGTTATGGGTTTTATGATCGCGGGCATGTTGAGTTTGGGATTTGCATTTGTCTTTCCGTCAACGCGATACACAAAACGCAATGGCCGTTCGGGTGATGAGGTCTTTTCTTTGATAGAAAAACTCGAGGGCACGGTCGAAGATCTCGATACAACCGAGCTTAAGGGCGCGTTGCCGCCGGTCGTGGCATCGACACACAGAAATATTTTTCAGAAGGATGCTCGTCCTAAGATCAATGTCGAACCCGGCAGCATAGCCGAACACACCACTCGAAACCTGAGTTAGATTATCGCGCCGACCAGGTCATAGGCGTGAGCTTCAGTGATCTTCACATCATAGATCGCGCCGATCTTTGGTTCGAGATTTTCGGGCAGGTCATTGATCAGAATATAGCCGTCGATCTCCTGGGTTTGACCTTCGAGCCGGCCTTGGAAGAGAAGATCGGATTCCTGTGAAAGGCCTTCGAAGATCACTTTGTATGTATTGCCGATCTTCGACCTATTTAGCTGTTTGCTGATTTTCGCCTGCTCCTTCATTAGACGATTTCGGCGCTTCATCGCAATTTTCAGATCGACTTTATTCGGCAAATCGAATGCCGGAGTTCCCTCTTCATCCGAATAAGTAAATACGCCTAGATTGTCGAATCGGCAGTTCTGGACGAACAAAATCAATTCTTCAAAATCCTCGTCCGTCTCGCCGGGAAAGCCCGTAATAAAGGTCGTGCGAATTGCGATGCCGGGAACTTTTTCACGGACACGTTTTATAAGTTTTTCAAGTGATTCGCGCCTGCCTCCGCGTTTCATCACTTTCAAAACATTTCGCGAAGCGTGCTGCAGCGGCATGTCGAGATATTTTACAGCTTTCGGCGTTTCGGCAATTGCAGCGAGAAACGCATCCGAGATGTGCGTTGGATACGCATACATCACGCGAACCCATTCGAGGTCTTCGATCTCACCAAGCGCGCGGATCAAAGCCGCAAGCGCATCGATCTCGCCGAGGTCTTCGCCATACCGTGATGAATCCTGCGCGATCAGCACGACCTCTTTCACGCCCTGCTTGGCAAGCATTCGTGCTTCTTCGATGATCGACCCGAATCGCCGCGATCTAAATGAACCGCGCATGGCCGGGATAGAACAAAATGCACAAGGGCGGTCGCAGCCTTCGGCGATCTTTATGAACGCGGTATGCGACTGCGTTGCACGCATTCGCGGCGTGTATTCGTCGTAAAGATAGGTTGCGGATTTATTGCCGATCGGTGTGATTGTGAGTCGTTTAGAATCGAATCCGTCGTCCGCCGCTTTCAGAATTTCACTCACCTGCGAAGTGCCGATAAACGCATCGACTTCGGGCAATTCTTTCATCAGATCGTCTCGATAGCGCTCTACGAGACAACCGGCGACGATAATACGCTTTGCTTTGCCTTCAGCCTTTAGCGTAGTGGCTTCGAGGATCGCGTCGATCGATTCCTGTTTCGCCGACTCGATAAATCCGCACGTATTTACGACGACCGTATCGGCGTCGTCCGCATTATTCGTAATCTCATAACCGGCCTCGGCAAGCGTGCCCATCATCACCTCGCTATCGACGAGATTTTTCGGGCACCCAAGACTGACAAATCCAACTTTTTTCATTCAAAACTCTTTGCCGGCCGATTTACACGCACCAGCTCACTGTTAAATTCACTTTTTTCCGCGCACGCCAAATCGATTCTTTTTGCCTGACGCACAAAATCAATATCAAAGGTACAAATCACAATTCCGCAATGCTCGATCCCGGAATTGTGAAGCCGTCGAAAATCGATTCGATTTATAGTCAAAATGGCTCGATTCAATTTGATTGATCGAGCCAAAACCTTTTCGTCGGGTAACGCCTTATTCGCCCGACCGTCCTCGAAAACTGTCAAAACGTCGTGACCAAATCGTCGGAGTTCTACTACAACCGCAAGCGGAAAATTCTCGTCAGCGTAGAATCGCATCAATCTTCCATCTCATTTTGTTCGATGGCTTTAGCGATTTCTTTCCGATTGGCGACGGCATAATCCCAAGCGTTTACCAGATCTTCAGCCGTAAGGCCCGGATAATTTCTGAGCAGATCGGCTTCTGTAACTCCCTGCGTTCTCGCCTGTTCAAGCATCCAAACCGGTATTCGTGTCCCGCGAATACACGCCGCGCCGCCCATCACTTCCGCTCTTTTCTCAATAGCCGAAGATTGCGTGCCAAGTTCAACCGCAAGCCGCCTGAAAAGCTGACGCTTTGCTGCCTTTGTCATGCCGGCGATCGCCATTTCTGTTTTTGTTACCGATTCAACTGCGTTCATAAAATAACCGCCTTTTTTCCATTATACCACTGTTGTTAGTTCGTCTAGCTCTGCACAAGGCGAATCACACAGTTAAATTTGAAGGAAAACTGTTGACCTACTCCATGTTGTCGCCATGCTTAGGCTTATCGATTTCTAGTTCATCAAGCCAATTTTCGATCTGCACAGACTCATCTTCGTTCAGAGACATTTCACCAAACCGCACGCGATTGTATTTCTCGGTGATGTTGACCGCTTCGGGAATTCCGACTTCGAACGCGAATTCGAGCGGGGTCTGATGCGGTTGTCGCGTAAATCCTTTTTCTGACAGAATGAAGATCATCCGATCATA
This sequence comes from Pyrinomonadaceae bacterium, assembly GCA_050748285.1. GTDB lineage: Bacteria > Acidobacteriota > Blastocatellia > Pyrinomonadales > Pyrinomonadaceae > OLB17. The sequence goes on along the minus strand of JBOGOW010000215.1, from coordinate 1,901 downwards.
AAATTCTATGATCGATGTATGACGGCTCCTAAAGAATCGATCCCAAAGCACTCGCCAAACTTTCAACTTTACGACTTTGCGATATAACCAAACAAGAAGCAGCAAGCCTAAAACGAATGCTAAGATCGCCAATGCACCGCGACCGATAGCGGCAACGCTTGAATTTAACCCTTCGTCGCCGCGCGCCTTCGACCACCAGGTTGAAATATCCTTTTGCAAAACATCCCACGCGGAGGAAACGCCCGACTGATAATCGACGAGACCTCGACGGACGGAGACGAAAAGCGAACGCTGCTCCTGATTGTCGAACGCTACGAAATATTGTATCCAGAAAGTTTCGAGTGCGTCGGCATATTTACGGAAACTGTTTGCAAATCCGGCGATTGCAGACTCGCTTGTTTGACCTGCAAACGGTGTAGGGTCGAACGTAACCCAGCTTTCCGACTCGGGAAAATAAACCTCGACCCACGAATGCGCATTTCGCTGGCGAACGACATATACATCCGCTGCGTCGTTATAATCGCCGCGTTGAAAACCGTTGACCACTCGCGTCGCTATTCCCTGTGTTCTGAGCATTACCGCCATCGCCGCAGCGAAATATTCACAATGGCCTTCGCGGACATTGAATAGAAAATCGGACAACGGATCGCCGCCGCCGGCCTTCTGCTCAAGCGTATATCCGAATTTGGTTTGCAAATACGCTTCGACCGCGCGCGATGCATCAAAACGATTCGTTGTTCCGGCCGTGACCTGTTCGGCAAGATCGAATATGCGCGAATCTAGCTTCAGCGGCAATTGCAGATAATTTGCGGCGTCCGATGAATACGGTTCTAAGTCATTCTGAAGCGATTCCGGTGCGGCAACTTCGGTATCCGAAATTACACGATAGCTGACGCGTTCTCTCTGCCTCTCATACGTTACCGAGCCTTGAACATCGCGAAACAGGATCGGGAAATTGCCTTGAATTCCGATCATCCGATTCAAACCGAAGATCACGGGCGTGTCAAGCGGTTCGAGATAGACGGTTTGCATCGTAAAACCGTCCTGCCGCCGTGCGGCATTGACCTGAATAAGATCGCGATCATTAGGCGTTCGCGGTTCCTTTATCGCCGCCTTTGATCTGCTCCACGATCGCCCGTCGAATGTATCCAACGCGACGCCGCGCCAGTGAATATCCTCTGGCGGCTGACCATCAATGCGAACACGCATTACGATCTCGTCATTCTGCTGTATCCGCCCGATGCCGCCAAGTTTTACAATGTCAGAAAATCCTGAAAACGTAGCAACGCCGCCCGAATCGCCAAGCAGTCCTGCACCGCCGACACGCGGAAGCATAAAGAAAGTCGGCACTCCGACCGCGGCAATTAGTAAAAGGAGGATGACGGAAGCTGACAAGAATCTGCGAATCGAGATGTTTCCCAATCTCTTCAGGTTGTCGCTCGTTTTTCCCGATGTCGAATTCAGCGACGTTTGTTTGTCTGTCTTTCGGACTTCGAACATCATGATCGTGCACACCATTACAAAAACGTATGCGGCGAATGAAAGAAAATAACCGATGCTGATGCTCAGGCCGGCTCCGAGCAGCAGCTCAAAGAACGACATTACGTAAAGAAACATCCAATCGCGGGGCGACTTTCGCTGAAGCAGCTTGATGGCGGTCAACGACAGGATCAGGCGTGCCAGAATTCCCGGAAGCATTGCATCGGGACTCGCAAAGTGAAAGAAACGATAGCGCCAAAGAAGGTAGTAGATCGGCAAAGCAAGGACGATAAGCACCGTGCCGAGACGCTCTGAAATCTGCCATCGTGAGTCTTCCGTCGTCCATGCAAGCAGCATTATGCCGACAAACACAGCAGTCTCGAAAACACCCAGCGAACCCGAAACCCACAGCGACACAAAGC
>JBOGOW010000214.1:0-6830 GCA_050748285.1 Pyrinomonadaceae bacterium | reverse complement strand
TAGATAAACGCAGATAGAAAAAAAGTGGATCTATAGATTGTCAACTTGGTTGAGGCGGTCTGGAAAGTTGTACAGGGAGATTTTTTAACCACCAAATCTTCTTTTCATTCTTTATATCAGACAACCTCTTATGGATCATAACTCTAAAAAAATCTGTGTCTATCTGTGTTTATCTGTGGTTAATTTTTGAATTAAGGTCGGTAAGCCCAAGCAGATTCGTATCGGCAAATGCCATTGCCGCCGTGCCGCCGTTTGCCGCTATAACGCTTTCGCCTACGTCGCGCAGGACGTAAACGATCACATCGGTATCCTGCATCGCCGGCGTCCAATTATCCGGGCATGTCAAAACGTTGACCAAATCGAAACCGCTCTTTTCAATCACGGGCTGCAAATAAGTTTTAAGCCAGATGAAGCATTAGAAAATGGCCCTTGCTTTTTACGACATAGCTCGTCCGAAATAACGAATAGCGGAACAGAAAAAAAGTGAGTTTTCATCTGCGTTCCTTTGTGCGCCAAACCGGTTCGCGGTTCAGCGAAGCCTGTGTATAACGCCGCAATGCGTGGATTGCCTTGCCGTAGGTCATCACTGCTTGCGACGAAAGAAGCGATCCCGGCGGCTGATCCATAAACGGCATAAATTTATCCGGGAAGCCGGGCATCGTGCAGCCGATGCAGATGCCGCCCACGTTCGCACAGCCGCCGACGCCGTTTATCCAACCGCGTTTTCCGACGTTACATTGAACGACCGGACCCCAGCAGCCGAGTTTTACGATGCACTCGCGCGATCCATAGTCTTCGGCAAATTGACCCTGCTCATAATAGCCTCCGCGGTCGCAGCCTTCATGAAGCGTTTCGGAAAACAACCATTTCGGTCGCAACTGCTCGTCAAGCGGGATCATCGGCGAACGGCCCGACCACTGATAAATAAGATAAAGAAGAACCTCGGTCAGATTGTCCGGCTGCGTTGGACATCCCGGAACACAAACGATTGGAATTTCCGCCCGTGAAAGCCAATTCCATCCAAGATGATCGGGTAAACCACGCGCTCCGGTCGGATTTCCTTCCATCGCGTGAATGCCGCCGTAGGTCGCGCAAGTTCCGACCGCCATCACAGCCCACGCATTCGGCGCGATACGGTCGATCCAATCGACGGTCAATATCGGCTGGCCCGTCGATTTATCGTTGCCAAGCGTCGCCCAATAGCCTTCGGTCTTGTTTGTTTCGTCGGGTATCGAGCCTTCCATCACAAGGATAAACTCGCCCAATTCGTTTTTTGCAGCGAGTTCGAGATAGGCGATATATTCGTCGCCGTTCTCGTACGAATAAAATGGATTTAGAAATTTGATTGACGGCAGGCCGGGCATTCCGCCCATCACGATGTCTTCGATGGTCGGCTGCGTGGCGGCCGTGATAGCGACCGATTCGCCATCACAGCCAAGCCCTGCGGTGATCCACAGGATCGTGATCCTGTCAGGTTCTCCTACGTCCGAAATTTCCATTTTTGCAGCGGCCCCTCTAGTTCCCGTTTCGCATTTTTTGTTACGAATACGTTAACAGAAGTTTGGAACTACTGCATAGCCATCAGCCGACTTCGCAATAGACCTTTATCGCGCCCTTTGCGGATGACAGCTTGTCGATCAATTCTGCGTAATTATCAAGACCGCTCACCGGATGCGTGAGCAGCCGCGAAACCCAATCGCCGTATTCGAGCACCGCTTGCGACATATCCTTTACACCGCTTTCAAAATATTCACGGTTTGCGTTCACCGTGCCAACCATAACCTTGTTGCCGAGAACGAATTCGAGATTGATCTTGTCCGCAGGAACTTCAACCCGTCGGTCGCCGCCCGTAACGCTCGAAAGAACAAGGACGCCGTTTTTTGCGAGCGCCTGCATCGCGTCAAAAACTATCGGCGAGTATCCGGTCGCTTCGAAAATAATATCGAAGCCGCCGCTTTTCGTAGCGTAGTCCTGCACAGAAATATCTTCTGTTGAGACATAGTCCGCACCGAGGTCTTCGACAAGATCCGAATTCAAATACGGCTTATGAGTTTTGCCAAATGTAACGACCTCAATGCCGCGAAGACGCAGTACAAGCGTCGCCATCAAACCGATAGTGCCCGCACCGAGAACGCCCGCGCGTTTTGGTTTCCAAACGCGCAGACGGCGCTGAATTTCGTACGCCTGCGTGATGCCTTTTTGCACGACACTCATCGGTTCTAGCAAAACACCGACTTCTTTCAACCCTTTTGGAATTTTGACAATGAATTCTGCATCGTCAACGTAAAACTCCGACAGATATCCGTGCCGCAGATTTATGCCGCGCTCATAATAAGTATCATCGGTCGTCATGTCGTTTGTGCCGATCAGATCGTAAATACTGGAGCCGGGCCGTCGAACCGTGGCGACAACGTAATCGCCTTTTTTCAGTTCGTGTACATTAGGCCCGGCTTCCTCGACGACGCCGAAACCTTCATGACCGATAACAAGGAAATCATCGCCCTTTGGGGCGGCGCCGTATTCGGCGTTGTTGATTTCTTTATCCGTCCCATCGACGCCGACCCGCAAAACTTTTACAAGAACGCCGCGCCCATTGGCAATATCGTCAACCGACGGTTTCGGCATTTCTACAAGATGAACGGAATTCGCTATTCCGGGTTTTACTGCTATTGCTTTCATAAATTTTTGTTCGGAGTTCCTGCTTTAGCAGACTCGGTATCCTTTAGCCATTAATGCTTGAAGAAGATTGCGTAAAGTCGGAACTCCGAGCACGAAGAAGCTCAGCGACCGACCAGGCTTGGGCGGCGCAGCCGCGCGGGATGTGCGGTGCGTCGGCGTCGAAGATCTCTGCGATCTGGCCGAGCATGGCTTCTGACAAATGTGCTTCGAAACCGGAGATGATCTCGCTGATCCGCTTTTTGGTTTTGGCGTTCTGAGGATGCACCTTTCGATAGGCATCGACGAAACCGCCGATAAGCCAGCCCCAAACGGTGCCCTGATGGTAAGATGAATCGCGTTCGAGTGGCGAACCGATGTAAATGGGAACATATCGCGAATCGCGTGGGCTGAGCGAACGCAGACCGACGGGCGTAAGCAGATCGGCTTCGACCTTATCGACGACCTTTCGCGCCTGCCCCTTATCGAGCATCGAATGTGGAAGACTGACGGCGAAAATCTGATTTGGCCTGACCGAACCGTCTTTTTCGTCGCCGTTTACGACGTCGTATAAACATTCTTCGGATTCATTCCAAAACTGTCCGCGAAAACTGTCCTTCGCGGTCGCAGCCATTTGCGTGTATAGTTTTTCGCTTTCGGTATCTTCAAACGCCTTCGCTAAATCGGACATTATGCAGAGTGCGTTATACCACAGCGCTTGTATCTCGACCGCCTTGCCGGTGCGCGGCGTAACGACCCAATCGCCGATCTTCGCATCCATCCACGTGAGCTGCACGCCGGGTTCGCCGGCATACAAAAGCCCGTCGGTATCGACGTGGATTTGATATCGCGTCCCGTGCATATGCCAATCGATCACTTCAACCAATTTCTCATACAACTCGTTGCGGACGAATTCTAAATCACCCGTCGCTTCCGAGTAAGCGCGGATCGCCTCGAAATACCAAAGCGTTGCATCGACCGTGTTATATTCCGGTTCCTCGCCTTTATCTGGAAAGCGATTTGGGAGCATTCCCTGCGAAAGATGTTTGGAAAATTCCGCCAAAATGCTCTTGGCGATCTCAGGCCGATTAGTCGAAAGTGTCAGGCCGGGAAGAGCGATCATCGTGTCGCGGCCCCAATCGGAAAACCAGTGGTATCCGGCGATAACGGTCTTGCCTTTGCCCCGATCGACGATGAACTGATCCGCAGCCAGCACAAGCTGCCGCGTGAGATCGTCCATTGCAGCCGCGTTTGCGACAAGTTTTGCTCGGCGTTTTATCTCGGCTTTTTCGAGCATTGCCGCATCTTTCGCGCTACGCGACTCGGTCGATGCGATAACTGTCGCGATCTCTTTCAGATCAAAGGTCAGACTGAACGGCTGATATAGATCTTCGCGAAAGTCGAACCCGCGTTCCTGCTCGATCGCGTATTCGAAATCGCGATACCAATGGCCCTGATGTTCGACGCCGTCAGCATTGTGTGCAAGATAAAGCGGCGGCATATCGGCATAAGGCCGCATCGAAACTGTGCCATTTTCAACGTCATAACTTGTATTAAAACCGTCGTCCTCATGACGCAAATGATGATGATCGCGAAAGGCAAGTAACGGCCGAAGCTCAATTGCGGATTGCGTATTGCGGATTGCGGATTTGTTTGCAATTCGCCATCTGCAAACAACAGTGTTCTCGCCATCGATCATAAAAATCAATTTCTCGATCTCGACGCCGGCGCATTCGTATATCCATTTCGGAAACGGATCAAGCCGGAAACCGGTTAAATATTTGCAGCCATCGGGATGAACATTCCCGGGATATTGATTGCACGAAAGCTCAAATCGTTCGTCGTCGATAACAAGCGTCTCTTCGAATTTCGAGAGCATCACGACCCGACCAAGCGGCGGCTTTGTCGCAGCGACCAGCAGACCGTGATACCGCCGCGTGTTCGCACCTGAAACGGTCGAGGAAGCATAGCCGCCAATGCCGTTAGTTTCGAGCCATTCGCTCGATGTTGCTTCGTGATAATCGCGGCAAATATTCTCTAGTAATTCGATCATGTAAAAAATAATTTCCGGAATGACGGTCACGTTAGAATACGAGCTGACAGCTAAGAGCTGATAGCTTTCAGCTGTTATTCAAACCACTCATTCACCGCTTTGCTGCAATAATTTTGCGACAAGTCCCGTCCAGCCGGTTTGGTGGCTTGCGCCGATGCCTGTACCGTTATCGCCGTGAAAATATTCGTGAAACAAAACGTGGTCGCTAAAATGCGGATCGGTTTGCAGTTTTTCCGATTCGCCAAATACAGGCCGTCTTCCGTTTTCATCTTTTAGAAATATGCCTGACATCCTGCGTGAAAGCTCCTCCGAAACTTCCCAGAGATTCATCATATTTCCCGAGCCGGTCGGACACTCGACCTTAAGATCGTCGCCGTAATAATGATGAAACTTTTGGAGCGATTCGATAAGCAAATAATTTACCGGAAACCAGACGGGACCGCGCCAATTCGAATTGCCGCCGAACAAACCGGTGCTCGATTCGCCCGGCTCGTAATCGACGCGATGCTCCATTCCATCGACCTCGAGAACGTATGGGCAATCCTTATGAAATCGCGATAACGCGCGGATACCATGAGGCGAAAGAAATTCTTTCTCATCCAGCATATATTTCAATACGCTCTCGAGCCGCGATCGAAAAGCGACCGCAAGCAGCCTGCGTTCGCCGAGGCCCGGCACGCGTGCGCAGTTGATCTGGTCGGTGAGATCCGGCCGGTTATCGATAAACCACTGCATCCTTCTTTTAAAGTTCGGCATTTTTTCGAGCAGCTCCGGTTCGACGGTTGCGACCGCGAAGAGCGGAATCAGGCCGACCATCGAGCGCACTTTTATCGGCATGCTGTAACCGGTTTCATGGATGTGGAGAACATCGTAATAAAATCCGTCGCGTTCATCCCAAAGCGAGAGTTCCTCATCGCCGAGACTGTTCATCGCGTCTGCGATATAAACAAAATGCTCCCAGAATTTGCTGGCTACGTCCTCGTAAGACGTGTCCGCGATCGATAGTTCGAGGGCGATCGAGAGCATGTTAAGACAATACATTCCCATCCAGCTTGTCCCATCGGATTGGGCAAGAATGCCGCCGGTCGGAAGCGGCTGAGAGCGGTCGAAAACGCCGATATTATCGAGGCCTAGAAAGCCGCCTTCAAAAACATTATTGCCCTCGGCGTCCTTGCGGTTGACCCACCACGTGAAGTTGAGCAGTAGCTTTTGAAATATGCGCGCCAGAAAGTCGCGGTCACCGACGCCACCGTTTTGCTTTTTGTCGATCTGATAGACACGCAACGCCGCCCACGCGTGAACCGGCGGATTTACGTCGCCGAACGCCCATTCATATGCCGGTATCTGCCCGTTCGGGTGCATATACCATTCGCGGAGCATCAGAACAAGCTGTTCTTTGGCAAATTCGGCATCGACCAGTGCCAGCGGTATGCAGTGAAACGCCAGATCCCACGCCGCGTACCAAGGATATTCCCATTTATCCGGCATCGAGATGATGTCGGCATTATACAGGTGTCCCCATTGGCTGTTCCGGCCCTCAAGCCGCGAGTCCGGCGGCTTCGGCATCGCAGGGTCGCCCTTGAGCCAATCTTTGACGACGTAATGATAAAACTGCTTCGACCAAAGCATTCCGGCAAACGCCTGCCGCTGAACGCTCTTTGCATCGGCAGAAAGTTGTTTGAAACTTATATCGCCGTAAAATTCGTCGGCTTCGTTTTTTCGCGAAGTGAATATTTTCTCAAAATCACCGAACGCCGGGAATCCGGTCGCTACTGCTCCCGGTTCCGACTTCTTTGCTTTTTTACGTGAAAAGTCGTGATTCGACAGTCGAAGACGCAAAATAACTTCTCCATCTGCCGGAACGTTTAACTTATAATTTGCCGACGCCTTTGTCCCTGACAGGTCGGAGTTCACTGCTTCCAAATTACCGTGAACTATAAATTCATTGATGCCGTCCTTAACGAACGGACTTCGGTTTTCGCCGCCGAATAATCTTGCGTTGTTTGTTTCATTTTCCGTAAAAAGCAGATCGGCTTTTCCATCGCAATAAAGCCATCGCTTGCCGTAATGCGGACCGTCAATTTCAATGACGCCTGATTCCACACTCCGCATTCCGCTATCC
>JBOGOW010000213.1:0-6831 GCA_050748285.1 Pyrinomonadaceae bacterium | reverse complement strand
ACGTGCGGGCTTCTGCAATGGAACGCGGACATTCCTGTCCGCATTCACCCGGAGATGCGCGTATCGCCCTTACTTACGTGCGGGCTTGCGCAATGGAACGCGGACATTCCTGTCCGCATTCACCCGGAGATGCGCGTATCGCCCTTGCTTACGCGCGGGCTTGCGCATGGGAACGCGGGCATTCCGCATTCCACACTCCGCACTCGAAGCAGGCAAGGATGCCTGCGTTCCAGTCTTTTCGCCCTTACTTCGTGCGGGCTTCTGCAAGGGCGGTCGCTCGTCCGCTGTAAAAACCCTGAACCGCGAATGCACACACGCGCATAACACAAAAAAAATTCACTAACTTAAATTACAAACCACTAGCCAAAATTTGCGCAAAACCTCGTGCTGGCGATAGACTTCTGTTTGTATTTACTGTTGCGAGGTAACGAAATGAAATTCAACTTACTATTTTTTGCAGTTTTATTTGGGGTGTTTTGTGCGGGGGCCGAGGCGCAGAAAGCAGCGGCGGCAAAAGTCGATCCGACCAAAGATGTGCGCGCAGCGTTTGACAGGATCGCCGAGGGCATACGCCAGAGCGACGCCGAAAAAGTGATGGGCGTTTACGAAAAAAGAGACGACATTCTCTTTTTTAATAACAACGGCTCGGTAACGCGCGGTTGGCAGACGATGAAGGACAACCGCGTTTCAAGCTATGCAAAAGCGAAGAATGTTTCGCTTGACATTACCGGACTGAATGTTCAGATGCTCGGCTTAAACGCGGCGTATGTTACGTGCAAATGGAAACAGGATCAGGAATACGACGGCAAGCTCGAATCGGCTTCGGGCCGAATGACGCTCGTTTTCAAAAAGATAGGCAAAGACTGGAAGGTTGTGCATCTGCACACTTCGCCCGACAACCCCGGCCCGACGCGACCGATTCTGGATTCCGAAAAGACAAACGAAAATCCCGGCGGCTAGGCCGCTCTATTTGCGGACATTCTCCAGAGATACCACGCACTTGAAATTCGAACTAATCCGCCGTTTACGGCCGCTTTCTTACGGGCGTTACTTTTTGCGGAGTAAGTTTTTGCTCGGTTTTCAGATAATCGACCGCCTCTTTTACGCTTTGTTTTAGCGGGTGAGTATCCGGCGCAGTATCGGCGAACTTTTGCATAAAATTCATCCCTTCCTGCATTTTTGCTTTGTTGTCTTCTATAACTCCTACGTTGAAGAGCGATAGTCCTACGCCCGCAAGAGCGTCCGCGTTATCAGGCGAGCTTTCAAGCACCGCCCGGTATTCGACGATTGCCGGTTCGGATTCGCCCGCTTCGCGGAGTATATCAGCAAGAACCAACCGCGCCGCTATTTTTCTTGCGGGATCGGTCTCCAGCGCAAAATACTGTTGGTAAACAGGAACTGCTTCCATAGCGCGGGTGGTGTCCGCCTTTGTTTTTACCATCAACCGATACGTTTCGATATAGTTGTTCAGGATATTAAATTTTACCTTTGCAAAACTTGCCGTCGCAGCCGGATCTTCACCTTTTGCTCCTGCGAGGATCTGCAAACCACGATCAAACGCCGTCGCCGATGCGGCAAAATCGGCTTTTGCCTTTTCCATTTCGGCAGCCTTGTCGGCGGCCTCCGCTTTTGTCGCACGTTTATATGCTTCAAAGCCGCGCGATTTTAATGCAACCGCCTTGTAATTTAAAAGCACCGGAGCACTTCCTTCAAAATCGGGGTCGGCATTTATTCCTTCATCGAATTTTGCAATAGCCTCGTCGTATTTTTCGGCTTTGAACGCCGCTTCACCGGCCTTGAGCGCGTCGGTGACGATCTTTGTGGTATTTTCAACTTTCTTTTTATCTTCGTCGTATTTGGCTTTTTGCTTTTCGTATTCAGCCTGGGCCTTTTTGATCTCGGCTTCGGACTGTGTATTCTGCGTGCCGCTCGTAAGTCGTTTTACAAGCTCGCGAACTTCGGTTTCGGTTAGCCGTTTGCCGTCGCCGGATGAAACGGTGATCTGAACATCATCGGTTCCGCCGCGAATCGAATTCGAGATCGTCGGCGCGGCCCCCGGAGCACTGACGTTGAGCACGTATTTAGACGTTAGCGAGAGTGCAACGAAACTGAACTCGCCGTTCTTGTTCGTTTTCGTCGGCGGCAATTTCCCCTGTTCGATATCGATCCGAACCGGTTCCACAACAGCATCGGCAAGCGGCACAAGCGTGCCGTCAGCCTGCGTCATTTTAACAACACCTCGAACCGGAGCGTTCTGAGCAAGCGTGGAGCCCGCAGCCACGAAAATAATTCCGATAATTCCCAAACACAAACCAAATCGATTTGCCAACATTTTTTTTCCTCCAATGATCGGCGTCAAACGCACCTTTACCAACCGTTACGATGCAAAATTCACGCCCAGAGTTCATAATATAAATTGAATAGTAACGCAGAAATGCAAAAAATTCGAGTGTTCAGAATAAACATTTGAACTTTAACGGGAAGTTTGTTTTGGAGCGCATTTCCGCGAGAATCGATATTCGATATGGTCGAAGCCGCACGCATATTTAATTTTAGTTCCGGCCCCGGCACGTTGCCGACCGAAGTGCTTGAAATAGCGAGAGAGCAAATGCTTTCGTTCGCCGGTTCGGGAATGAGCGTTATTGAAATGAGCCATCGCTCGGAGGTATTTCAAGGCGTGCTCGAAAAGGCCGAAAACGGCATCCGAGATCTTCTTCAACTTCCCGATGATTTTAAGGTTCTATTTCTTCAGGGCGGCGCGACTTTGCAGTTTTCGATGGTTCCGATGAATTTTCTGCCAAAGAATAAAACGGCGGATTATTTGGTAACCGGTGCTTGGGGTGAAAAGGCGGTCGGCGACGCGAAAAAGTTCGGTAATATAAATGTTGTTTTCGACGGCAAGAAAAACGAATACAAAAACGTGCCGCGAAGGGAAGAGATAGAACTTTCAACGGACGCGGCTTACGTTCATTACACATCGAATGAAACTATCGACGGCGTCGAATTTAAATATGATTTGAGCGGGTTCTGCGTGCCGGTCGTATGCGATGCGTCATCGAATATTCTTTCGAAACCGATAGACATCGACCGATACGATCTTATTTACGCAGGTGCGCAGAAAAATATTGGGCCGAGCGGTGTAACGGTTGTAATTATTCGCGATTCGCTGCTTGAACGCATTCCGGATGGGCTGCCTCGAATGCTCGATTATCGCGAATATGCCACGCATGATTCGATGCCGAATACGCCAAACACATGGGGAATTTATCTGATCGGGTTGGTCTGTGATTGGCTGAAAACGCATAGCGGCGTCGATGGAATCGCGAAGGTCAATGCGGAAAAGGCGGCAATATTATATGACGCGATCGACTCGAGCGATGGGTTTTATAAAGGACACGCGGCAAGAGATTGCAGGTCATTGATGAACGTAACTTTTCGGCTTCCAAATGACGAACTCGACAAACTCTTTTGTGCGAAGGCGGAGAAAAATGCAATGAGCGGTCTTCGCGGGCATCGCTCGGTGGGCGGTGTTCGAGCGTCGATCTACAACGCCTTTCCAAAAGAAGGCGTCGAACATCTGGTCGAATTTATGTCGGATTTCGCATCGAAAAATCGCTGATCCTCATGCCGCGTCGTTAATCGATTTAAGCAGAATTTCCTCGTCACTTTCGGCCACGGTTCTTAGATCGATCAATAATTTGTCGTCGGCCAAGCGAGTTATAACCGGCGGTTCTAAACTGCGGAGCACGGAAGCGAATTCATTGGCAGAAAGTTTTGCGTGTTCGATGGCGATCAATGCCGTCGGCAGCATCACGCCCGGAGCCGCACCGCCGCCGATAGCCGAATTCCCGTCGATGATCTCAATTTTCATCGATTTAGCTGCACTTGCTTTTTCAACAAATGAAACCGCGCGTTTCTTAAGGTCTTCATCCGAAATCGACAGCATCCGCATTACAGGTATTTCGTCAAATGCCGTTCCTTGTGCAAACAAACTAAGTGTTGCTTCGATCGCCGCATACGCTAATTTATCGACGCGAAGAGCACGATACATCGGATTTTTTCGCAGGCGTTGAATTAATACTTTGCGTCCGACGATCATTCCCGCCTGAACGCCGCCCATCAGCTTGTCGCCGCTAAATGAAACAATGTCGGCGCCGTCGTCAATAGATGACCGAATCAGCGGTTCGTCGCCAAGACCGAATTCCGCGAGATCGACGAGCATCCCGGAACCCGCGTCCTCAAAAAGCGGCAAATCGTGTTTATGCGCGAGAGCGGCGAGATCTGAAAGTTCAGGTGTTTCGGTAAATCCCGTGATTCGATAATTCGACGGATGAACGCGGAGAATAAGTTTTGTCTCGCTCGAAATGGCGCGTTCGTAATCGGTCAATTTCGTGCGGTTTGTCGTTCCAATCTCTTTCAGTTTTGCGCCGGATTGCTCGAGCACGTCTGGGATTCGAAAATCGCCGCCGATCTCAACTAACTCACCACGCGAAACGATTACCTCGCCGGCTTTTGCCAAGGTGGACAAAACCAACAGTGCCGCCGCCGCGCAGTTATTTACGATCAACGCTTCTTCCGCACCGGTGATCTCGGCAAGCAGCTTTTCGGCCTGCCGGCCGCGTCGTCCCCTCGCACCGGTTTCGAGGTCGTATTCGAGATTGCAGTAACTCGATGCAGCCGAGATCGAAGCAACCGCGGCTTCGGATAAGGGCGAACGGCCAAGATTGGTATGAATCACGATTCCGGTGGCGTTGATCACGCGCTGAATTCGATGTTTCGATTCACTGCTCAACGCGCGTTGCAAATATCGTTCGATTTCAGCAATGGCCGCCTCTTTACTTTGCATGCCGTTCGACGCGGCTACGTCTCGAATTCTGTCGATTGCGGTTCGGACGATGTTCAAAGTTTTATCCCGGCCGAATTTATTTTCAACCAGTTTTGCCGTATCGGTTTGCAAAATAGAGTCAACCGACGGCAGGTTTCGAAGCTCGGTCTTATTTTTAGAATCGGCTGGCATTTGTAGATTTTAACGCATTGGACACAATTTTTTCAGGAATCAAGCCGCTATTCGAAATTTATTTCTACTAGCGGCATCGTCCGCGCATTCCAACGTCCTGAAAACTCAATGCGACCTATCGGCAACAAACTGTACCGAAATACGGCTTCAAGACTTGAAGAAGCGGCGTCCTTGGATCAGGAGATCGTCCGTCTTGAAGACGCGATCCGCAAGTTGAAGATCGACTTCGATATTTATTTTAACGGCGCCAGCAAGCGTCCGCCGCTCGAGGCACGTGCCCGGCTCGAATCGAATATCAAACGCGTCGCAGACAATCGGGCGATCACCTACGCGCAGCGGTACAAATTGAACATGCTCATCTCGCGATTTACGTCCTATCGCGAGCTTTGGCGTCGAACTTTGAAAGCCCGCGGTGAAGAATTGGCCTAAAAACTTTTAGAAATTGAAAATGCGAACCGAGTGATCGGTTCGCATTTGTTTGTTTACAGATCCTAAAGGCGAAAGAATCGCGGCAAGATCCAATCTGTGATCAGGCAACTTTCGTCACGTTCTCGGCTTGCGGTCCTTTCGGGCCGTTTGTGACCTCAAATTCAACTTCCTGACCCTGTATCAGCGTTTTGTATCCGTCGCCGGAGATCGCGCTGTAGTGAACAAAAATATCCTGTTCACCGGGCTGTTCGATAAAGCCGTAGCCTTTCGCATTGTTGAACCATTTGACCATTCCTACCGTTTTAATCATTGTAAGTAAATCCTCCTCCGCTGCTTCAGTAATTCAAATTCGAGCACGGCGACGCGATAAACGCGACGCCTAAAAATAGAAATACTTGCACACCTCGACCCTTTGATAGACATATATGCAAGCAGTAAATACTTTCATTTGGACAAAGTTCTTCCAAACAAATAACAAATCTTAAACTGCAAGATGTTCCGCTCGTCGCGCGTGTTTTTTGTGGATGACGAAAGAGAATTTACCTAGATTTAACAGCCGTGTCAAGCACTTTTTGCGATTTTGGCGAAAAAAAAATGCGATTCTTTGACATAAATCGGTCAATCGCCGATTATTGAGCAAAGTTCTCGCTATCGGCAGATTCAATTTATGTCTCAGGAATACGGCAAAAATTCTCTCCTTTCATATAACGAATATCTAAAGGTTCCCGAGCTTTTGAAGCTGCAGGAAACGCTTTCGGAGCCGGCGAGCCACGACGAAACGCTTTTTATCGTCATCCATCAGACATACGAGCTTTGGTTCAAGCAGATACTCCACGAACTGGACGCAACGTTGAAATGGCTTGACGAGGGCCGCACATTTCGCGCCAATCACAGCTTACGCGCCGTCGTTTCGATCGAACGAATATTGGTTACGCAGATCCATATTCTCGAATCGATGGCGCCGATCGGCTTTCTCGAATTTCGCGATAAGCTGAATCCCGCAAGCGGCTTTCAATCAATGCAGTTTCGCGAGCTTGAATTTCTTTCGGGCGCGAAAGACGAGCGTATTCTAAAAACCTTCGAACACGATGAGTTCGCACTAAAACGTCTCACCGCGCGTTTCAATTCGCCGTCTATCGCCGATGCATTTTGGCAGCTCGTCGGGCGCAGCGGCCTTGTGGCAGAAGCGACCGAAGAGCGCGTTGCCGCCACGGTCGAGATACTTACGCACCCCGAAAAATACGCCGAACTTTACAATTTGCAAGACCTCTTGATCGAGCACGACGAGCTGATAATCGCCTGGCGTTACAACCATATTCAGATGGTCGAGAGAATGCTTGGGATGAAACGCGGCACGGGCGGTTCCGAGGGTGTCGGTTATCTAA
>JBOGOW010000212.1:0-6841 GCA_050748285.1 Pyrinomonadaceae bacterium | reverse complement strand
GTGATAGGTTTCGAGTGCAGGCGTTGCCGAGCCGAGAACGATCGCGGCCTTCGCCTTGTTTGCACGCATCACGGCGACATCGCGTGCGTGATAAAACGGGGCTTCGTGCTGTCGATACGATGTGTCGTGCTCTTCATCGACGATGATCAGCCCGATGTTTTCGAGCGGAGCAAACACGGCAGAACGCGTTCCGATCACGACACGCGCATCGCCCGCACGAATTCGCCGCCATTCGTCAAATCTTTCACCCGCCGAAAGATTGGAATGCAGGATCGCCACTTCCTCGCCAAAAACTGCGCGAAGCCTCTGAGAAAAAACCGGCGTCAAGGCGATCTCCGGCACAAGCATCAACGATGACTTGCCGCCTTCAAGCGCCGTCTGCATGGCACGAATGTAAACCTCGGTCTTGCCGCTGCCGGTTACGCCATGAAGAAGAAACGCCGAATAAGAATCGGAATGTAAACCGCTTTCTATCTCCGAAAGCGCGGCTTTCTGATCCGCTGTAAGTTTTATCTTTTTTGGGTCTTCGACTACTGAGGCAGAGAAAGGATCGCGCCGAACTTCCTGAACGATGACCTCAAAATACCCGCGTTTGGCAAGCGTGTTTATAGGCGACGCACCGACCTTTGCCGCAGCCAGCAGATCGGCGAGGAGCATTTCGCCGCCCGCGTTTTGCATTGCAGTAATTATTTTTTTCTGTTGATCGGTCAACGGTTTTTCAACGTCAGTCTCGTTTTGCGGCTCGGTAAGCCGAACAGCCTTTCGCAGCTTTGGCTTGACCTTGATTGGAACGCTTTGTTCATGCACGGTGGCGAAACCGGCACGAACCAAATCGCTTATATGCCGCTTTGCATTTTTGTCGAACGCTTTTTGCAGAGCGGCATCCGACGATTCTCCATGTTCCAAAAGGAATTCGAGAACGCGCCATTTCGCGGCTCGAGAATCTCGATTCTGCATTGCGGCCTTTTTCCCTTCGCCGGTTATCGCAGCCAATCTTTCGGTGGCGGCGTGAATTCCGGTCGGCAGCGACGCCTTGAGCATCTCGCCCCATGACGCCGCATAATATTCCGCAGCCCATTTCGTGAGCGTAAATATCTCGTCCGAAATCAGCGGCGTTTCATCGAGAAGTTCGATCACGTCTTTAATGTCTGCTTCCGCTAGACGCGAATTCGGATCGATCTCCGTGCGAAGATTAACGATAAATCCGGTCAACGTTTGCTTGCCGAACGGTACCAAGATTCGCGAGCCGCTCCTTGCGACATCGGCAAGACCCGGACGAATCCGATACGTGAAGAGTTTCTGAACCGGAACGGGGAGCGCGGCCTCGACAAATTGCGGCATGGAATCGTCAATCGGTGCGTGTTCAGGCATTTCGAGTAGGTCTGCCGAAATGATAACCTATTGGAACTTTCAGGTGAAATTAGCGTCTAATCGTCGAACATTATGGAAACATTCTTGAACGAAATAGAACCGAAGAAGGTCAATTACAAAGCGTATGCCGTTGGCGCCGTTATCGGCATTATTTTGCTCGCTGCAATCGCGTTTATCGCTTCGCGTCGGCCATCGATGGAAGATCAGGCGGCGGCAATTCTCGAAGGTTCATACCGCGAAGGCGACCCGGAATTTGACGCGATCACCAAGGACATAATTATTTCGACATCGGACAAAACGGTCGAATCGCCGAATGCGTTCGGCTCGATCTCGATGTTCATCGTCGGCAAAGTGAAAAATAAAGGAAGCAAAATGATCGACGGTTTGGAGGTGAATGTCGCGGTGATCGATCAGTTTAATCGCGTCGTGAAAGAAAAGCTGGTGCTCGTCGTGCCGACGCAGCAGCCGCAGCTCGGACCGGGCGAAACCATTCCGATAACGCTCAGTATCGACGGCTTTAAGAAACAAGATGACCGCGCAAATATTCGCTGGAAGGTTACAGCGATCAGAACGCCGAAATGATCATTCGGCAGTTTCCGCTACGAACAAGTCTTCGAGTGATTGCTTCGTTGAATTGACTGAAACAAGCTTTCCGCCGGCTTTGTGAATACTATCTATAACTTTGTCGATCGCAAATTCATCTTCGATCAAAATTGACGTTCCGCTTGGACTGGATTTTATTTCAGCGTTTAAAAATGTTTCGGTGATCGACGAAATATTTTCCGATTCGATGCCGCTGGCTACGATCTCGAATTGCGGTTTTTCGGATGAAGCCGCCAACAGGTCATTCAATTTTCCTTTCGCAGCCAGCCGCCCGCGACGAAGTATCGCGACTTCATCACATAATGTTTCAACGTCCGATAAAATATGCGTTGACATAAAAACGGTCGTGCCTTTTTCGCGGAGACCGGCGATCAATTCCCGCACCTCGCGGCGTCCGATTGGATCCAACCCGCTCATCGGCTCATCCATAAACACGATCTTTGGATCGTTGATCAACGACTGCGCCAAGCCGACGCGCTGAAGCATTCCCTTCGAAAATTTGCGAAGCTGCCGATTCCATGCATTTTCTTCCAAGCCGACTGTTGACAGGAGTTCCTTTGCTTTTGCATTTTGTTTCGACTTTTCCATGCCGAATAACGACGCGAAATATTTGAGCAGTTCGAGCGGCGTCAGATAATCGTAGAAGTACGGATTTTCAGGACAATAGCCGATCTCATGATGCATGGAGAAATCTGAAATATTTTTTCCAAATATTTTCGCCGTTCCGCTTGTCGGAAACAAGACGCCCATCAGTATCTTGATAGTCGTCGTTTTTCCGGCGCCGTTACCGCCGAGAAAGCCGAAGATCTGACCGCCCGCGACATCGAGCGAAATGCCGTCGAGAGCGCGGATCTTTTTCTTTTTCCAAAAGCCTGTCTGATAGTCCTTTGTCAGGTTTTCGATCGTTACGATGTTTTCCATAAGCAATAGATCAAAATCAAAATCGCGGAATCTTTGAAAATCTTAAATCGACAAATGCCGAGCAAGTTTTGTGGTCGAAATAGTATGGCGCTCCGCTCGGATCGATCAGCTGACGCTGTTCGTTCAGCTTGAAATCGTTTCCATGCGGCAACGTTACATTTCGAAGCATAGGCATGATCGCCGAAAGCGAGCCGGGGCATTCCGATTGCTTTTTCAATATCGAATTGATCGCATCCAGCTCATCCATCGAATCCAGTTGCTTCAGCCGCAGCTCTGCATTGTTACGACTTTGCTGATCTTCCGCTTCCGCCAGCATTTGCGAATAAATGAGACGTGCGGTTTCGCGGCTGCCGCCCTGCGCCTGCATTGCTGCCGACATTTGTTTCATAAACGACGGTGCACCGTCGATCTGCGATCCTTTATCGTAAATCTCTGCCGCTTTCTTGAAATCTTTCGCCCGCCAATATATGTATCCTAGATATTGATACAAACGCCATGCATCTGGATTATTGACAATGCCTTTTTCTGTGAGCTTCAAAGCCAGGTCGCGGTCGATGACGGGCAGAACGCTTGCGCCGTATGAATATGCAGCCATGAATTTCGGATCGAGGTCGGTCGCGTTATCAAGCAGCGGATACAAAAGCCGCGGGTTCAAAGCGCTGAGGTCCTCGATATTCAGGTCGGACTCGGTCTTCACGATCTTTCCGCCGATGTATTGCAGCGAACGCATCCAATACCAATCGGCTAGAAGCCCTTCCGCACCAAGCGCGAAGCCTTTTAGCTTCTTGCCTTGAAACGAAAGATCGCTATCATCGTAGGTTTCCGGCAGCATGATCTTGTTTTGTGAAACAAAGCCGCTAAGAAAAAAAACGACGGCAAATGCCGCGGCAATAATGGCTGTGAAGATCGACATTTGTTTTAGATCGAATCCCGACATTATTTAAAATCGCGGCGGCTGAAGATGGTGATCGCAATCGTGATCAGAATAACGACGTATGCGATTGCGTAACCGGTACCTCCAAAAAACATTGCACTATTTGGGACAAGGCCGTTTGCGGCTTCGGTTCTGAAACTGAACAACGAAAGATTCGGCAATAAGTAATAGATCGCATCCAAAACATATTGTGTCGCTGTCGAGGCAAGGCTTTCGCCCAAGTCGCGGAGCGAAGAGCTGAGGTGTCCGATCACGAAAACCAGAAACGTCAAAAGCGCGGACAGAGCAACTGTGGAAAAGGTTGAAAATAGCACGGCGACCGCAGTTACAATGCAGAGTTCTAGAAATATCAGAAATATCGAGCCCCAGATCGAGGCAGCAAGTGTCGTGTTTTTTACAAACAGGAGCGCCGCCGAAACGCCGATGCCCATGACGACAATGTTTACAAGCAGCGTGAGACACAGGCCGAGATATTTTCCAACGATGAATTCGGCACGCCGAACGGGCTTTGAAAATATCGAGTAAACGGTCCGCTTTTCGATCTCTTTCGACACGAGACCGACGCCGACAAAAATAGAAATAAACACGCCGAAAAACAGCATCGCCGCAAGCCCGATATTTACGATCGTCCGCGCCTCTTGCCCGTCGGTCAGATCGCCGAGAATTACCGCGCAGGCGACTATCAGCAATACAAACAATACAAGGTTATAAAGCACCCGATCGCGCACCGCCTCGCGAAAGGTGTTTTTGGCGATCGCCCCGATGCGTCCCATAAGATTAGTTTGAGCAGTTGTTTCGGCCATTCAACGGAAAATAATATAATTTGGATAACTGTAAGGCAAAATCGGGGGGAATTACTGAAAAAGTTTTATCATCTCGCCCGGCCGGGTTATTTCGCGCTCCCTTACCACCGCATAGATCGCCGGATTGGGATAGAGGTCCATAACTTTTGAATAATCTTCGTTCGCGTGAGCAATATCCGACGCCTTTCTGGGGCCGTCGTTGATAAATACCCACCAGGTGTTCGCCTGACGTTTGTCGATCATGCGGGCGCGGGCCAGATTTGTTTCCGAGGCATTCAGGTTCCCATTATCCTTTTGAAGAGCGGCAAGTTTGGTCAACACAAACGGCGATTGCGGATACAATTCGGCGGCCTCTGCAAACGTCGCTTCGGCACCGGCATTATCGCCTGCGAGTGTTTGGGCGCTGGCAAGTTCAAAGAAATCGGTCGAGGTCGCCAGACCGAGTTCTATCGATCTTTTGAAATGGGGAATGGCTTCGGCGTACCGAGCCTCTTTAACATACCACAGCCCTTTGATGCGCTGCGGTCTCGGATCTTCATTTTCGAGAGCGATCGCACGCTCCAAAAGAGGCATCGCCTCGTCGATCGTGGCGGCGTGGTTCGCCCGTTCCGTAAAATATACGCTTGTCGCCCTAACAGCGCTGTAAGCCAAAAGTCCCATACAGATCAAAATGCCGCAGAATTGAAATGCCGGGGACAGCCGAAATGATTTAAACGGGGCCGAGTTTTCTTCCTTTAATATAGTTTTTGCAGCCACGGCTAACACCAACAACAAGACGAATCCGTTCTGAACAAATCGGAATGAATAGGAGGACACGGTCGAGCTCAGAAGAAACATTCCTATTCCTATCAAAGCGGCGTATGTATGAATCGGATAGCGATTTTCCCGCAAAGACTTCAGGCCGAGCATAACGACGCCAAGAATAAAGCCTAAAAAAATAATGCCGCCGACCGCGCCCAATTCTACAAGTATCTGCAAAAATTCGTTGTGTGCACGTTCGGGCAGATCGCTTTCGGCCGCGGCCAGATTCCGATCATCCGGGTTGGCCTTACCGTAACGCGCCCGATATTGGTTTACTTCGGAGCCGAAATTATCCGCTCCGATGCCGATCATGGGATTAGCTGAAAACATCTCCCGCGAAAGCGTCAGCATCAGCTTTCGAAAATCGTTGCTCATTTGCGTGCCTTCGTTGCCCGCCAGACGGCCCACAACGGACGCTTCGGTATTTGAAACGATATATGAAAGCCCGATAAACGGAAGCGGGGCGAGGACAAGAGCGGCGGCAACGACGAGCATTTTCCGTCGGTAACGATGAAAATGCCTGAATATAAATACCGTGGCGGCAAGAGCAAAAAATCCGGCGGCAAAAAGCAGCACGTTCATTCTGCCTAAGCCGACGTAGATCAACAGCCAGAGGAGGACGACGCCCGTTACGCCAACGATAAATTTCCGTCCCGTCATTCGGATCGCACCGACGACCGCCAGCGGCGCGATAGTAACTATCGGTTCGCCGTATTTTGCGTAGCGCAGCCCCAATGTCGTGGAACCGCCAAAGACGATAAACCCGGCATATTCGACTATCGCCGGAACGGCTATTATCGCAAAACAGGCCGTGCAAACCGTGATCAGCAGTCCGTAAGACCGGCCCACTTCCAGCATCTGCCGAATTACAAAATAAAAGATCAGATAGAGTGACCAAACCAGCGTATGATGAACTGCCGATTTCCAGGACGGCGCCCACAGTATGGATGTCGCGCTCCAAAGCGTTAATGTCGCCATCGGCAGCACGATCATTAGAAATTCCGATTTTCCGACCGCAAATTTCGATTCATTTGAACTACGAAAAAGCGAGACGCCGAGCGTGGTCAGCAGCAGAACCGACGCAAAGGTCTCTACCCGCCACATGTGAAT
Source organism: Pyrinomonadaceae bacterium (assembly GCA_050748285.1). Taxonomy (GTDB): domain Bacteria; phylum Acidobacteriota; class Blastocatellia; order Pyrinomonadales; family Pyrinomonadaceae; genus OLB17. Next base: position 298 of record JBOGOW010000212.1, on the reverse strand, counting down.
GAACGTGTAAAGATTTGGAATGTACGGCAGCCAGTAAGCCAGCAGGACTATTGCCAGACCGATGGCAAACATGACTGTGGTTCCGGGCGTACCGTATTTATTGAGCATATAAACTGGAATATCGAGGCAGGGTTGAATGAAGGGCGTCAAGCGACCATCGGTATTATATCGCGAAACGGAAGAATCGCAACAAAAATTCAAGTGCGGGTAGGCGGTCAGTTTCAATCTTGTGCTTTGTAAGCTAAATTATTCGAACGCTTTTTTTGTTTCATTCGTGTCGTGCGCGCGGTTTCATTAC
>JBOGOW010000211.1:0-6852 GCA_050748285.1 Pyrinomonadaceae bacterium | reverse complement strand
GACGATCTGTTCGGCAATTTCCTGAAAGCTATCGGATTCCAAAGTTCCGGCTTTTATTAGATTCGACAGCGATTCCCCACGAATGTATTGCATGACGATGAAGCAATGTTCGTCGACATTCTCGAATCCGTAAACAAGACAAACGTTCTTGTGATCCAGCTTTGCGACCGCCTGGGCCTCGTGCATCAATTGACGCTTAGCCCATTTGTCGTTCAGAAAGGCGGCCGTCAGAAACTTGACGGCGACTTGACGATCGAGTTTTAAGTCATCGGCAAGATAAACATCGCCCATTCCTCCTTTGCCGAGCCGCTTGCCGATCTTGTAAGTGCCGATCGTCTCGCCGGTTAGCGACGCCTGCGACTCGTCAGAGACCGCGAGCAATCCCAGGTCCCGAACAGGCTCATCCAGAAAGTCCGGTTGGGACTCGTACGCGTCGATCAATGATCGAACTTCGCCTTCGAGAATTTCGTCGCCTTTGCAGGCGCTGAAGACATAGTTGTCTCGCTCGGCACCGTCTTTCTCGAGTGCCGTATGGTAGATCGTCTCGACCCTGGACCAATCATCAAACTTCATTCCTGATCTCGCGAGCAAGCCATCCTTTGGCAAACCGCCAGTCACGATTTACCGTAACTTCCGAAATACCAAGTACCTCGGCCGTTTCTTCGGCACTCAGTCCACCAAAGTAACGCATTTCGACGACGCGGCATTTTCTTTTATCGATCGTTTCAAGGATCTTAAGAGATTCCTCAAGAGCGAGAATCTCATGGGATTTTTCGTGAGAAATGAGCATAGCCTCGGAAAGTGAAATGTGCGGCGCCCCGCCACCGCGTTTTATCCGGCGCTTGTCTCTAACGTAATTAACGAGAATACGACGCATCATGAATGCGGCGATACCGAAAAAATGAGCCCGGTTCTGCCACGTCACCCGCTTTTGATCGACCAGTCGAAGATACGCCTCGTTGATAACCGCTGTGGTCTGCATCGTATCGCCCGGTCGGATCGAACGGATAAAGTGCCTTGCGAGCTTTTTTAATTCCGTTTCGATCTGAGGATATACCTCATCCATCGCCTCCAGATCGCCATTACTCCATCTGACGAGCATTGCCGTAATTTGGGTGGAAGTATTCATATGCGTGCGGTGGAAAAACGAAAGGTTGAGAAACGTCGACTATTTTTTCCCCAAAAATGATAGTCACGGTTTCCGTTTAGTGCGTAGTTAATTAAGGACTACGTTTTATTAAAACATTTCGCTTTGGTTGAGATGTCTCAATAAACCAATGGTCGAAAAAATACAGGGTGATGCGCCTGTATTTATAGCATGTTTCGAATGGAATTTGCAACATTCTATTCTCATTTTTTCGCATTTTTCAGAAAGGGGGAAACTCAAAATGGTGGCACCGATCGAAAAAGAATTGTCCAGTGAAAAATCTGACGCACTCAAGAACTGGATGATGGTAGCCCTAACGCTCTTTTTCGTCTTACTTTATGCAGCGGCATTAATTGGATGGCTTCGCCCGCTGGCCGACATCTCGGTAATTGCGAGGCTCGAACCGATCATTTTTGTGATCATCGGCTATTACTTTGGACGCTTTCCGTCACAGCAGAACGAAAAGACGTTAAAGGACGAGATAGATCGTCAGACAAGGAAAGCCGACGCGGCCCAGCACATAAAAGAGCAGGCACAAAATGAACGCGAGGTCATTGAAGAAAAGATCAAAAACGCAAAGGTCGCGCTTAACAACGGCGCATCGGCGGAATCGTTGGAATCTCCAAGCGGATTCCCGGGACGGGCCAAAACAACATCGGATCATACGTCATTAGAAATAGTTAGGAGGATTTTGGATTCCTAGCGAATGCAATCCACGTGAACGGCAGTTAGAAAACAGGAGGACCAAATGGCAAGAGTTTTACATGGAGCAGTAGTAACGATCGAACAGGCATCGACGGCAGCGAGCGGCGTCGCGAAAGCGAAGGCAATGAACATCCCCTTCTCGATGGAAATGGTCCCGGACTTTAAGAAATTTGATTTTCTCTTTCCGGGTCTGCAGAACGACCCGGCAAATCTGCTGCCGACAGACCCACAGACCGTCGCCGACCTGAAACGTCTCGGACAAACGATGCTCGACGACAGCCCGCGCGATGAACTGAATTCGGCGATTCCGGCCGGATACACGTATCTGGGTCAATTCATCGACCACGACGTAACGTTTGAGGTTGCCTCCGGGGATCTCGCAACAATTTCCGATCCCAACCTTGCCCCGCTGTCTCTTAGTGATATCAAGAGCAAGATCAGAAACACGCGCAGTGCGACCCTGGATCTGGACAGCGTGTATGAAGGGCTGGCACCGCGAGATGGCGACAAAATGCTGGTCGGTGAGAACACGCCACTCAACGGTGCGGCACGGCCTACACTCCGACCCGCCGGAAAGGATGATAACAACGACCTGCCTCGCCGGCCGCGTTCCCCGGACATTGCTATCGACCGCGAAGCTCTGATCGGGGATCCCCGAAATGACGAGAACACCGTCGTTTCGCAGCTCCACACTGCTTTCCTTCGTGCACATAACGCGATCGTCGATCGGGGAAACGATTTCACGGCCGCCCGTAAACTCTTGCGGCAGCACTATCAGTGGATCGTAATTCACGATTTTCTGCCGCGGATATGCGATCCGGCAATCGTCGCACAAGTTCTGAATGCGAACAAAATATTTCGCCCGGACGATGCGTACTTCTTTATGCCGCTTGAATTCACCGCGGCGGCGTATCGCTTCGGCCACACCATGATCCGCGCCGATTATGACTTCAATGTAAATTTCAACACAACCGCGATCAACCCCGAAATACCGGCGACACTGGAGTTGCTCTTTACGTTTACGGCCCTGTCAGGCGGCCTCGGCGATTTCGATACGCTCCCGGACAACTGGATCATAGAATGGGAACACTTTGTCGAAACCGGCGGCGTATTCAATTTCGCCCGACGCCTTGACACCAAGCTCGTTGAACCGCTCTTCACGCTTCGCAACTTCGAAGGCCAACCGCTCCCCGACGAAGCACGATTAGCCGTGCGAAATCTGCTTCGCGGCTATCTACTTCGCATGCCGACCGGGCAGGCGGTCGCTAAAGCAATTGGGGCCACCCCGCTAACTTCGGTCGAAATGATCGCTGCTGCGGCAAGCTCCGAGCAGTCAGCCGCTTTAACCGAGAGCGGTTTCGACACCCGAACGCCTCTCTGGTACTACGTCCTCGCAGAAGCCGCACAGGTCGGCGGAGAGCATCTCGGACCGGTCGGAAGCACGATTGTCGCGGAAGTTCTGATCGGCCTCATTCGCCGGAGCGAGGATTCCATTCTTTCGTCCGCCGGATGGTCACCGTCGCTAGGAGCAACCAGCGGCAAATTCGAACTGCCCGACCTGTTGCGGCTTGCGGCCGTCCTGTAAACAAAACTGTTCACAAATGGAAAAGGAGACAAAGAAATGAATGAGCCCATAGTCTGTACACCTAAACGATTACCGCAATCGAAATGGATATCCGCCGCAAAGACGGCATCGGAGATAAATCCGCTTAACCATCCTCCGATCGAACGGTTGACGCGCATTATGCCTTCATTCGCGCCCGACAAACTGAAGATTTCGGTGCTCACCACCAAATACTGGAAGACCGGCGGGGTTAACCTAACCGTCGGTTTCATGGATAATCCGCCCAAGAATCTTCAGAAGCGGATACTTTCACACCTGAATGCGTGGAATACGTCGGCAAAGATCAAGTTCGTTGCAAGTAATACCGATCCGCAAGTCCGAATCGCTCGAACGCCGGACGACGGCCATTGGTCATATCTCGGGACCGATGTTCTTCTTATTCCTAAAAACGAACCCACAATGAATCTTGATTCGTTCACGATGCAGACGCCCGACTCCGAATTCTTCCGTGTGGTACGACACGAGGCGGGACACACGATCGGTTGTCCGCACGAACATATGCGACGCCAATTAGTAAAGAAGATCGACGAGCAAAAAGCGATTGCCTTTTACGGGGCAACACAGGGTTGGTCGGAACAGGAAGTCAAACAACAGGTCCTGACGCCGATCGAGGAATCGTCGCTGTGGGGTACGCTGCACACCGATCCGAACTCGATAATGTGTTACCAAATTCCGGGATCGATAACAAAGGATGGGCAGCCGATCTTAGGCGGACTGGATATTAATCAGCAGGATCACGATTTTTTGGCGCTGGTTTATCCAAAAGCGTAAAAAGGGCCAAAGAATATTCACTTCCGAACGTGAGGTTACTCGGTTCGGAGTAAGCGAGGAGCAGGTTATGACCGAAGAGAAAAAACGTCACAAGATGGTTGGCTGGTATGACCCTTTTCAGCTTGCCCGGACCGGTTACGAAGTGTTTGTTTCAACGATGTTCGGCAAGCACGCCGATAAGCGTATTATTCAGGCCATCCTCGATGCGGGAAGCGGCAATGAACGTCTTTACCACGAAATAAAGGAACAAGAGGGTAAGGATTTTTGGTTCGACTATGTCTCGGATGTCGGCGACGGTTTTAACTCCACGTATACCGTCGCCTATCACCTGACCGAGCCGGATCTAAACCTCGTGACGGGTGAAAAAGATGCACAGACTCACCCAACGAAACGCGGCGAGCTGTTGATTTTTGGCGGCGACGAAGTTTACCCGACCGCAGGGCCCGAGGCTTACGATGAGCGGTTAGTTTTCCCCTATAACACGGCTTTTCCGAAAAAAACCAGGGCTCAGCTGCAGAAAGACCCGGAATTGAAATCGCCGCCGGTCTTTGCCATTCCCGGCAACCACGACTGGTACGATAGTCTCGCCGTTTTCACTAATCTTTTCTGCCGCGCCCGCGCATTCTGCGGTTGGAAGTCGTATCAGAATCGCAGCTATTTTGCCGTTAAACTCCCTCGCGGTTGGTGGATCTTTGGCACGGACATGCAGCTTTCCTCGTCACTCGATGATCCCCAACAAGCGTATTTCAAAACGGTCGTGGAAAACCACTTTGAAGCGGAAGACAAAGTAATTCTGTGCAATGCCGAACCGTGGTGGATCACGAAGAAAATGTATCCGGATGACCCTTACTACAAAAATCACGGAATGGGTTTTTTCGAAGGACATCTTCTTCGCGACCGAATTGCGATCCATGTCGCCGGCGACCGACACTACTATCGGCGTCACGAAGAGATATCGAAGAAGCCTGAGGATGGCGGCTCGGAAAGCAAGACCCAAAAGATCGTTGCCGGCGGGGGTGGTGCATTTCTTCATCCGACACATTTCGAAGGGGTCGATGAGATCGGTATCAGAGATCGGTATGAGCTCAAGGCGAGTTACCCTAACGAGTCAACTACGTTCTGGTTAACATTTCGGAATCTGGGCTTTCTACCGTTGAATCTCAAGTTCGGGATCGTAACCGGCCTTCTTTACCTCTTAACCGCTCAGGCGTTCAAGGCAGATCTAAGCCAGTTCGGAATCTCCGAATATTGGCCCGCTATAAAAGCGGTGCTTTACGATGCTGTGTACGAGCCAACCGCGACGTTCTGGGTGGCATTGATCATTCTCGCATTCTACTTTTTTACCGACACCCATTCGAAATATTTGAGGTATTTCGCGGGTCCGTTGCATGCGGTGGCCCATTTCATTGCGGTATTCGCTTTTGGCTGGATCGCGGCCTATTGGCTGGCTGGATTCTCAGCCTTGCCGCATTTTCTCCTAACCGTCCTTATCATGTACACAGGGGGCCATGTGATCGGCTCGATCATCTTTGGACTTTACCTCCTCGTTTCGCTAAATATCTTCCGCATCCACCACAACGAAGCGTTCTCGGCAATAAAAATCGAAGGTTTCAAGAACTTTCTACGCTTCCAGATACAAAAAAATGGTGACCTGACGATCTATCCGGTCGGGATCGAAGCTGCGATCCGGGACTGGAAAGAAGGGGACAAGGCGAGCGGTAAACGAAAGGTCGAACCAAAGGCTTCCGTACTGGAAAAGAAATACAAGCCATTTCTAATTGAGGAACCGATCAAGTTCGTTAAGCCGGTCGTCGATTCGCAATCTCCGGAGAAAGCTGAAACCGTTTCGGCGGCCGAGCCTGCCGAGGTACCGGATGAAGCCGTCGTCGCAAAACGGGTGACGATATGACACAACAACCCGAACATTTTGATGCAGTCGTTGTCGGATCAGGCTTTGGCGGATCGGTTATGACATACCGACTGGCGGAAGCGGGGTTTCGTGTTTGCCTGCTTGAAAAAGGCAAGGCATACCCACCGAATAGCTTTCCTCGCGCACCCTACGATCTGGCCAGGAATTTCTGGGATCCCAGCGAAGGGTTGTTCGGAATGTACAACGTCTGGTCGTTCCGAGGTTCCGGTGGTATCGTCTCGGCGGGTCTGGGCGGCGGCTCGCTCATTTACGCGAACATAATGGCGAGAAAAGATCCGGCGTGGTTCAAGTTCGATCTCGCCGATGGCGGGTACAAAGATTGGCCGGTTACATATTCACAGCTGGTCCCGCATTATGAACGGGTCGAGCGGATGATGAACGCTCAGAAATACCCGCTCAGCCACGAGCCCTACTGCCATACGCCGAAAACGCTCGCCATGAAGGAGGCTGCGGCCAATTTTACGAAAGATGATCCTAAAGGACGATGGATGCCGCTGAACCTGGCGGTTTCATTTCGTCGCAACACGGTCAGTTCGCCTGACAGCGACGATGCGGATAACCCGCCGCTCATCGGCGCAAACTTGAACGAACCCTTTCGAAATTACCATTCGGTAGTCGCCGGCCGGGAAATGCCACGCTCGACCTGTCGGTTATGAGGCGAGTGCAACATCGGGT
>JBOGOW010000210.1:0-6930 GCA_050748285.1 Pyrinomonadaceae bacterium | reverse complement strand
GTTCGGATCGAGCGATATAGAGTCGTCGGGCCGAGTTTCGATTTACTATCGGCAATCTCTTCGACCTCACGCAAAATCGCGTAACCGTGCCGATCACCCCCAGAGAGAACAACAAGAATGTTAAAAACCGTCGGAGTTAATGTGACCGATTTCTCGCCCCTTGAATTTTGATTTTTCATTTTTTACCCGTACCTGACTATAACCATAATGGTAATAGTGCTGGCATTGGATGTCAATTGGTGAAAGCTCACACCTTCGCCGCCAACCTGCGGCAATACGCGCCAATGGGAATTGGGTTTAAGAAGATATAGTAAGTTTTGCTCGAAATGTCCGGTTCCCGTCTCGCGATCCGAACCTCGGGCCGCATTCTTCTACCTGCGAGCGTAGAAAAGTCAGGTACGGAACACAATATTCTCCCTGCCAGGCGTGAGAAGAGACATTAAAACGTTGATAATCGAATTGCGACCAACAATCTCTCCACTGCGAGCGTCGATAAGGCGACTGCGACGTTCGAGAAACGACCTGCGACTTAATAGAAGCGACCGGCGAGACAATGACATTAAGTACTCCACAAAATGATCTATATACCCAGCGTATCAACGCTGTAATAAGCCACGTTCGTCGGAATCTGGATGAGGATCTGTCGTTAGAGACGCTCGCTCGGGTGGGGTGCTTTTCGAAATTCCATTTTCATCGGGTGTTCAAATCGATCACCGACGAAACTGTGAACGATATGGTGGTGCGTATGCGGCTGGAGCGCGCTGCCAATTTGCTTCGGTCGATTCCGAAACTTTCCATCACCGCCGCCGCATTTGAAGTCGGGTTTAGTTCCGTCTCGGTTTTCTCGCGGGCGTTCAAAAGGCACTTTGGCGTAAATGCCCGGCAGTGGGACAGACAAATCCCTTTGGAAAATAGCAAGAATGATCAATTCAATGATGAATTTCCTCGCTATACTTTAGAAGATCTGGAGAACTATTCGTTTGAGGTCAAGATTCGTTCACTGCCTAAACAGCGACTTGCGTATTTACGGGTGCAGGATGCATACCGTTCATTTGGTCGGGTAAAGGATGCCTACTACCGCTTAATGGAATGGTACCGCCAGCAGGGCGGCAGTCTTGACTCGATCTCGCTCTACGGCATGTCACAGGATCATCCTGCAGTTACGCCGCTCAAATTGTGCCGTTTCGATTGGTGCTTAAGAGTGCCGGCGGATTGGAAAGTTGACGGCGACGTCAGTGTTACAGATTTTCCGGCTTGCCGTGTAGCGGCGATCCGATGTGATGGAATAAATAGGAGAGATCTATGGTACGAATCGCTTTGGGCGTTATTGCTGGATTTTTTGCTTGGTTGATATTGTGGGTCGGAATGGAGAAGATCCTTTCGGCCATCTGGCCGGAGTTCGGGCGTCAGCAACGCGCATTCCAGGCTGCCGTTGAAAATGGCGGTGAGTTTACCGCGGCGACGACAATCCTTCTCACGCAAATTGTCATCGGTTCAATAGTCTCGGTGCTCTGCGGATTTCTGGCCGCGCTGATCGCCAGTGAAAATAAACGCGCGCCGTTGATCCTCGGCTTTCTGCTGTTGGCGATGGGATTGCTGAAACTGAGTATGTCCTGGGCATATGTCCCCATTTGGTATCATGTTATCTTTACGGCGATCCTATTTCCAATGGCGATCATCGGCGGCAAATTGAAAACCAAATAGTACATATTTTTTACGCTGACAGGGGGAACGGGTCATGCGACAAGGCGGGCTTCTTGATGACTCCGCGATTGAGATGACGTGGAGGCGAAACCGTCGCGACGCAAACTGTTCACTGTTCCACAGCCCGACTAAGAGGTTTGATAATAGTTCGTTCGTAAAAACGGCGGATAAAATAGCCTAAAAATTTACTCAACAAATGAACGTGAATGCCACTCGGTTTAACCTCAACGGTCCACTTGTAAAGTGTGCCTTCCGGAATTTCCTCAAATCTTACAGTTTCTTTTTCTTCTCCGAGTTTTTCAGAGGTGTTATCTGCATCAAATCCCGCTAAAGGATGCAGCCGAATATTCATCACTCCGCGCCCCTCGCGTCCGAGTATCCTAAAAACGCCGTCTAAAACTACTGTCGAATCTGTTCGGCTGATGACACGCGCCGATTTTACAATATCAGGCATTAACTCCGCCCAACGGTCAAAATCAGTCATCCATTTATACACTTTCTCACGCGGAGCGCGAATAACCCATGAACCTTGCCAACGAACTGGTTTCATATATTTCAAAAATTAGCTGATTTTTATTTCAGACAGATTCACGCCGTCCATTTACCACAGCGTCCGCAAGCGTGCATCTGACATTGGACAACCGTTTGCTTTAAGTTTTTGTTGAGCCTTCCTCAGCATCTTGGACAGTAAGTCTAAAAGCTCAAGTTGTCTTTCCGAAACCACCCGTGCGACTTCAACGCTGTAAAAGCCTGATCCCGCACCGACATCAAGGACTAGGCTCCCGCAACCGACCGTCCCGCCATAAACTTCCCAATTACTTCCTTCTTGAACTCTCCCGTCGTATCTTTTCATACTCTCCATTATAGAGAGTTTTTTTGTCCCGTTTGATTAAACCACCTCAGATTACCATTTGAGACCGCCTCATTCGATGTAGTTTTTCTCGTTGCAGTTTTGGGTGGAATTGCAGACCGCAACACCTTTCTCAGCGAAGCGAATCGAGTCTTGAAGGCCGGAGGGACTCTTTCGATTAGCGAACATCTCCCGGATCCGGATTTTTCTTCTTTTATTAAGGTCAAATCTCTTGTAGAGGCGGCAAATTTCGTGTTCCTTGCGCGTCATGGGAGATTCTGGAAATATATGGCGAACTTCAGCAAGTAAGCTGGGCGGTGGGCAGTGGAACAAAGCCGCGAAGCGAAATTCGATTCGCAAATCCTCCAACAGATACATCGCTCGATCATTGTCAATATCGATCAAATCAAAGAAACGTAGCCTCATGTATCTTGGAATTGACGGCGGCTCGCTGTGATTTGCTCGTAATTCCATTTCATTGTCTACACACACACCTTCGCGATCACATCAACTCGTTTCATCACAAAAGTGTTGCGAGTATTTGCTGCTGCTTCTAAGTTGAACGCTAAGGGCTGAATGTTTCGAGGAAAATTGAATATCTGCCCTCTAGTTTAATCAGGGAGGTTAATGTCATGAACAAGTATACGATTCTCCTAATCATGCTTACGTTTGCGAGTAACGTTTGGGCGCAAAAAGACGATAAGAGTCGGCAAGATAGCAAAGAGAATATATCTGCGGGAACAAGTAATTCTATTTCCAAGATTTCGACACCAATGGAAATTGCCAAAGCGGCAATTAAAGCGCACGGAGGCGAGAAATTCAAGAACGTGAAATCATTGGTCTTTCGAGGTACGGGCGACGTTTCAATTTCGCCGGAGAAAACGTTTTCGGCGCCATTTCACATGATTCATTCCGGGGACAAATATCGACTGGAGATAGCCGCTCCATTTATGGAGATGAAACAGGTTTACGATGGAGATCGTACGATTTCATCGCTGGCAAATTTCAAACTGCCGCCGCTCAATCGTCTGGGCCTTTGGCTGCTGCCAAAAATTGAAGACAAGGATTTCACGGTTTCGCCTCTGCCGAATAAAAGCAAAAAACTTGGGTTCCGTATCACGTCTCCCGAAGGCGATTACACTGATTTTTTTGTTGACGAAAAGACCATGCAGATCGTCGGGTACGAGGCAAAATATGATTACAACAGACGCGAGGTGAAGACCTCGGTGTCACTTGATAAGCTACGGGAGGTCGAAGGCTGTCTTTTTCCAGAACACTACTCTCAGAGTTTTGATGTCGGTGAGTATACGATCTATGCGAAATTTAAGGCGAAGGAAATATTAGTCAATAGCTTTATAGCCGATGACGTTTTTGTGGAGAGGTAAAGCCACGCACGGCGGCTCATCCGTACGCGGTCCGTGTTGCAAAAAGTCGCTTCACCGAATTATTTACCATATCAAAATCTGAAACAATTATGAAACCACTTCGCTGGCAAGGTTCGTGGATAATCCGAGCCCCCCAAGACAAGGTATACGCACTGATGACTGACTTTGATAGTTGGGCAGAACTGATGCCTGATATCGTAAAATCGGCGCGTGTGGTTAGACGCACTGAATCGGCAATAGTTTTGGAGGGGATTTTTAATATTCTTGGACGTGAAGGGAATGGAGTGATGAATTTCCAGCTACATCCTCTTTTGGGTTACGATGCGGAAAACGCTTCTGAAATATTGGGTGAAGAAAAAGAAACCGTAAGACTTGAGACGATTTCCGAAGGCACGCTTTACAAGTGGACCGTTGATGCCAAGCCGAACGGGATTCACGTTCGATTACTTGGTAAGTTTCTAGGCCATTTCATCCGCCGCTTTTACGAGCGAACTATCATCGAACCGATTCGTCAAGCATTGGAAACGTGAGAAATTTGTTTATGTGGAATTTAGAAGCATTCGAAACGAGAGGCTTTGCACATTTCAATATCTCGTAAAAAGGAATGAACACACTGTTTCGTGGGTACTTGATCTTTGTTGTCTTTATTGTCTGGACGCTATTGGCCGTCGATTTCGCCATTCATGATTACTACACAGAACGTGTTTCAATCGGGCAGTCCTTCTGGGCGACTCTAGTCGTATGGCTTACCCGCGGCTATCAGTGGATGCTTATAACTCCACTCGTCTTTCTTATCTCGCAACGATACTTTGTCAAAAGCGGGCAATTGTGGCGGAACTTGTTGATTCATTTTTTTGCGGGTTCAGCTCTCTCGCTAATTCATTTGACGATCTTTATTTTCGCTCAGCGCTGGCTATTGGGCAGTGCATATACCGCCCCTCCTTCATTTTCGGCGGATCTTCAAAAGAATTTTGTGGGTGAAATTCACATCAACCTGCTGATCTATTCGATTATCGCCGGTTTCTGGCATTTGGTCTTGTTCAACATTCGGTATCGCGACAGGGAGCGTGAAACGGCGCGCTTAGCGATTTCTACTGCGCAGATAGAGAAGCAGCTTGCCAACGCTCAACTTGACGCATTGAAGATGCAGCTTCATCCGCACTTCCTTTTCAATGCTCTGCATTCGGTTTCAGCACACGTGCGCGAACCGGAAATCGTTCGCACCATGCTCGCGAGGATTGGCGACTTCCTGCGAATGACTCTGGATAATTCGGGCGCACAAGAAATCACCCTAAAGGAAGAATTGGATTTCCTGCGTTGCTACCTGGAGATCGAGCAAACTCGCTTCCGAGATCGGCTAAGTATCGAGATAGACATCGACGCGGAAACATGGGACGCTCAAGTGCCGAACATGATATTGCAACCGCTGATCGAAAACGCAGTTAAGCATGGGATTGAGCCCCATAGTCGGCCGGGCTTCATCGAGATCTATGCTTGCCGCGTGGACGAGTACCTCCATTTAGAGATTCGAGACAATGGTTGCGGTTTGAAGGTTGAAGGAAATGCAGTTGCGAACTTTATGAATGGAGACGGGCCGATATTGGGAACCGGTCTGAAGACGACACTGGCGCGACTCGTGCAAATGTACCCCGGCGAGCACGACCTCCAATACTGCAACGCGCCTAGGGGAGGACTAATCGTAACTCTGAACATTCCGTTCAAGGTGGCGACGAGATAACGCAACAAGGTTCGCAATGCCAGAAGTATTATGCCTCTTAGGATATTGATTGTTGACGATGAGCCCGGGGCACGAGAAATCGTGCGCGAGATGCTGAACGATGAGGTCGAGAACAACGCAGTTCGAATTGTTGGCGAATGTTCAGCCGGACATGCCGCAGTCAAAGCAATCCAAAAGAAACAGCCCGATATTGTATTTCTTGACGTACAAATGCCCGAAATGGATGGTTTCCAAGTGTTGTCGAAACTGCGTCTTGAAAAATTACCAATTATAATTTTCGTCACCGCATATGACCGATATGCACTTCGCGCCTTCGACGTCCATGCTCTTGACTATCTGCTGAAACCGTTCGACCACGAGCGATTCAAAAAGTCATTCAAGCGCGCGAAAACTATGCTTTCAAAGGAGCGAGCAGGCAACCTAAACGATCGCATTGTCGCACTCTTGGAAGAACGCGGCACTGCGACGGGCGCAACGAACAGCTCAACCCGTCAAACCCAGTTTGTTGAACGCCTCGTTATCAAAGGGAACGGACGCGTCTTTTTTATCCGCTCCGACGAAATCGAGTGGATCGAAGCAGAAGGAAATTATGTCGAACTCCACGTCGGACGAAATACCCACCTTTATAGGGAGTCGATCAGTACGCTTGAGCAGCAACTCGATTCGCGTGTTTTTCAACGCATACATCGCTCGATCATTGTCAATGTTGAATTCATTAAGGAATTACATCCGCTTTTTCGTGGTGAGTTTTATGTCATTATGCACGACGACACCGAATTGAAATTAAGCCACAGCTACCGTGACAAATTCCTAAAACAAGTTGGTGGAGCTTCAATCCAATGACGGCATTGCGCTCGGTCGGATTGACGTATGTGAGCGGCGTTTTTATGGCAATGAAAGCGAACTTATGGTGCGCTGGAAACCCCCATTTAAGACCGTGATGAAACCAGTCGCGGAAGGCGAGAACTTGAAATAGTGTTCAGCTTTGCGGAATAGAATGAGAGCGACCGTTTCGGGTCTCCATCATTAGCACCAATAAACCAATGGGCGACGATCTAGACATTACGCGGAAATTAAACTGGAACGATGATCGCGGGTCATTTATTACTGAGGCTGAGCGGCGGTGTATCAAATGACACCTTCTAATTCAACAGTTTGAGAGAATTATCAAGCAATCTCAAAACGTGCCGCCCGTAGTCTTGATTGCTTTCTGAAACCGGAATCTCGTTTTTTAGCACCAATAGACAACGTAC
>JBOGOW010000209.1:0-6959 GCA_050748285.1 Pyrinomonadaceae bacterium | reverse complement strand
AACCAATCCTTGAGCGATTGACCGGCGAGGCAGGCTTTTGGCTCGATCAGAGCTTAATCGATCGTGCGTTAAAATCTGTTGGCGAACAATAATTGCAGACACTCGACCTCATCATAATTTTCGGCTACCTGATCGGGATAACTGCGTTTGGGATCTGGTACGCCGGCAAGCAGGAGACGACGGAAGATTATTTTGTCGGCGACCGGAATGTGCCGTGGTGGGCGATCTCGATGTCGATAGTGGCGACGGAAACGAGCACGATCACGTTCATCTCCGTTCCCGGAATCGCGTTTGCAAAAAACGGCAATTTCGAATTTCTGCAATTGGTTTTCGGATATCTACTTGGCCGCGTCGTCATCTCGCTGGTATTCATCCCTCTATATTTCAAAGGCGAACTTCTGACGGTTTATCAACTTCTCGGCGACCGATTTGGCGGCAAGGTCAAGATGCTGGCGTCGGGCTTGTTCGTGATAATGCGCAACATCGCGGACGGCATTCGGCTTTTGTTGACCGCCATCGTCCTCGCCGCTGTTTACACCGCGTTTCAACCCGAAACCGATCCGACCGTCGTGATCGTCGGCTCGATAATTTTGCTCGGCGTTGTGATGATCGGTTTTACATACTTCGGCGGGATGGAAGCCGTGATCTGGATCGAGGTCGTCCAACTTGTCATATACATCGGCGGAGCGGCTGCGGCTGCGGTTGTTTTGATCAGCAATATCGAAGGCGGTATTAACGGCGCGATCGAGATCGGTCGCCAATTCGACAAATTTCAGTTGTTCGATTTCACGCTCGATTTCACAAAAACCTATACATTTTGGGGCGGTTTGCTCGGCGGCTGTTTTCTAACAATGTCCACGCACGGCACCGACCAGTTTCTTGTTCAGCGATATCTTTGCACAAACAAACCGAGCGCGGCTATCACTGCGCTGATGACGTCCGGCGCGGTCGTGCTTGGGCAATTTATTGGATTTCTTTTTATCGGCATTTTGCTTTTTGCATATTATCAGCCGTTCAATATGGAAGGTTACGCAGCCGCGACCGGCGCGTTCCCGTTCACTGGCGGCGACAAGGTTTTTCCCGATTTCATCACTCAGAAAATGCCGACCGGTTTGTCCGGTCTGGTCGTTGCGGCGATCTTTGCGGCTGCACTTTCTTCGTCGTTAAACTCAATCGCCGCGACCGCCGTCAACGATATTTACAAGACGCTCACTTCCGACAAATCGGATAAACATCTGATGAAGATCGCGGGCATTTTAACCGTCGTCGTCGGCATCGTGCAGATCGCGATCGCAGTTGCGCTAAAGGACGCGAACAGCTCGGCGCTCGGAATGGCGCTTGCGGTCGCGTCGCTAATTAACGGCCCGATCCTCGGCGTGTTTTTGATCGGCGCGTTTCTAAAACGCGCTCGCGAAATTCATGCACTTTTAGGAATGCTGACTAGCATCGCGGCGATGATATTTGTATTATTCGGAACAAAGATCGCATGGCCGTGGTATGCGCTGATCGGCAGCTCGATCACTTTCGCGGTCGCGCTCGCCGCAAGCTTAATTTTTCAAAGCACCGATGAAGAAGCTGTTGGTTAGCACAATTTTACTCGCGACGTTTGCCGCAAATCCGGTCTTCTCTGCGCCTCCGCGTCTCGGAGGTTTTTTTCCTGCCCACCAAACGACGAGATTCAAACCGTCGAAAAAAGCCTGGGATTTCGCTGCGAAATACATTGCAAAAATGTCGGTCGAAGAAAAGATCGGCCAGCTTATCCACATAGGCGTCAATGCAAAATTCGCAAATCAAAACAGTGCGGTTTACAAGGATTTACAGCGTCAGGTTGTCGAGAACAAGATCGGCGGCATCATTTTTTTTGTCGGGCCGGTTTACGAAACCGTTCATTTAATAAATAGAATGCAAGCGGCTGCGAAGACGCCGCTGCTTATGTCGCTCGACGCCGAAACCGGCGTCGGAATGCGTTTTCTCGATGCAGATAATTTTCCGTGGGCGATGGCGGTCGCGGCAACCGGCGAACTTGAACTCGCGCGACACTTGGGCGTCATCACAGGCCGCGAAGCGCGTGCCACCGGCTTTCGACAAGTATTTGCTCCTGTGCTCGACGTCAATAACAACGCCGCCAATCCCGTCATAAATGTTCGTAGTTTTGGCGAAGACCCGAATCAGGTTGCAGATTTCGGGATCGCGTTTGCCGAAGGTCTGCAGAGTCAAAATGTCTTGGCAACGGCGAAACATTTTCCCGGCCATGGCGATACAAATGTCGATTCGCATCGCGGCCTTCCGATCATCGACCACTCGCTCGAACAATTGGAAAAGCTCGAACTTTTGCCATTTAAGAAAGCCGTCAATGCCGGCGTCGGATCAATAATGATCGGCCATATCGCATTGCCAAAGATCGACGGCGAAGAGATCAAACCGCTGCAGAGTTTTATACAGGGTGACGCCGAGCAAGGCGCGGAACTGCTCGATCAAAAAACGACGATACCGGCTTCGCTGTCGCACAAAATTCAAACAGATTTGCTTCGAAAACAGATGGGCTTTAACGGCCTTATCGTTTCCGACGCGATGTCGATGAGCGGGCTTACGATCTATTTCTCTCAGGAAGAAGCCGCTGTTCGTGCCATACTTGCCGGAACGGACATTTTGGAAAAACCCGCGGATGTCGAAGCGATGATTCGCGGTTTGAAAGCAGCCGTCGCAAATGGCAGAATCCCAATTTCGCGGCTTGATGATGCTGTCAAACGGCAGACCGCATGGAAATATGAACTCGGCTTATTTAAGAACCGTATCACGCCGATCGAATATATCGATCGCGTTGTTTCAAGTACCGAAACCGCCGCACTTTCCGACGAAATTGCAACGAAGGCGATCACGCTTGTAAGAAACGAAAACGGAATATTGCCGCTTGACCGTAACGCGAAGATCGCGGTTATCGGAATTTCAAACGGATTCGACGGAACGGCGACGATGAGCAGTTTTGTCGGCGGGCTCCGCAACGGCGGCCTGAAATTCTCTTCAGCCTATGTGCAAGAGAATTCGCTGCCGGAACAGATTAGTGCGGCGCGAAAGGCAGTTGACGACGCGGATGTGATCGTCGTCGGTCTTTATGGCCGCGTGCGAACAGGTGCTAAAAACAGCGTCGGCATTCCCGAAAACGGCGCCGCCATTTTGCGCGAAGCTCTCGCCGCAAACAAGAAAGTTATCGGAATCAGTTTTGGTAATCCGTATATATTGAGCGATTTTCCAACGATGAAAACTTACGTCGTCGCTTACGGCGATATGCCGAGCCTGCAGCGTGCCGCCGCTAGATCGATTTTGGGTTTGCAGGACATCACCGGAAAATTGCCGATAACGCTGCCGGGTTTGCATCCGCGAGGAACCGGAATTCAGTTGAAGAAGAATTAGCCACAGATGAACACAGAGAGACACAGATAAAACACATGAGGTTTTTATTAGCTCAAATTTAGCACTACTCGAAATCGAATTTTATTCTGTGTTCATCTGTGTCTATCTGTGGTTAAATTCTTTCTTGATTTATGAAACGACCTTGGGAGATCGAGAACTTTCTCACAACGAAAAACGAACATCTCCACCTTGACGGCGTTGATGCCGTCGATGTGGCGCGCGAATACGGCACGCCGCTTTTTGTTTACAGCGAGTCGCGTATTCGGCATAACATCGAACGCTTGCGAAAAAGCGCGTCGGTTATCGACTGTCCGCTTAAGCTTTGTTACGCGGCAAAAGCGATGTCCACAATGGGCATTCTGAAAGCTGTGAAAGATGCGGGCTGCGATATAGAGGTGAATTCCGGCGGTGAATTATGGAAGGCGCTAAAGGCAGGCTTCGCGGGCGAACAGATCATTTTTAACGGCACGAGCAAAGAGATCTGGGAAATCGAGATGGCGATCGAAAATGCAATCTATGCCATTCAGGTTGATTCGCTTTACGAACTTTCGCTGATAGAGGAAATCGCAATGAGGCTCGACAAAAAAGCGAACGTCAGTCTGCGGCTTGTGCCCGAGATCGAAACCGGAACGCACTCCGGTTTGCAGACAGCATTGCTTACATCGAAATTCGGAATGATGCCCGATGAAGCTTTCGAGGCGTTTCGAACTTACAAAGATTCGCAGCATTTGAAACTCTGCGGAATTCATCTTCACATCGGCTCGCAAAACCCGGAACCGCTCGCCTATACCGAGGCTTTCACGATGCTTTTCGAGAGCATGCTTCACATTTATAACGAGACCGGAATCAAGCTAAAGCATATCAATCTCGGCGGCGGCTTTCCGGTGAATTATCTAAATGACAAAACGCTCGATTCCAAGTTTCCAGAAGAGCAACGCGAGATGTTCTCAGCCGATTTTGAACCGTCGGAAGCGATCCGTGAAGCTTGGAACACGGTAAAAACAAAAGCGGCGGACTCAGACGCTACGCATTTGCTTGATGCCCTTACGCTTCTCCTCGAACCCGGCCGCAGCATCATCGCCGACGCAGGCATCTGCCTTACGACGGTCAGAAATCATAAGGAACGGCCGGTTTCGGAAACCACTGACCACCGAACACTAACCACTGACCACTGGCTTCTGACCGACGCCGGTTTCAACATTCTGCTTTCGATGGAAACCTACAAATGGTACTACCATTTGATATCCGCGACGCGAGCGGGTGAGCCGCATGACGCGCCATACAAACTCGCCGGCCCGCTCTGCGACGGCGGCGACGTGTATTTCGACCACGAAGGCCACGGCCGCCTGCCCGAACATCGCCTGCTCCCCAAAAACGTCCAACCCGGCGAGATCCTCGCCCTGCTAAACTGCGGTGCATACACTCTAGCCCAAGCCTCACAATACAACGGCCGATTTCTGCCGCCTGTTGTCTTGATCCGGGAAAATGGGAAAGCTGAACTGATTAGGAAACGAGAAACATTCGAAGATCTGGTGGCAAGCGATGTGTAAATTTGATCATTTGCAATAATTCTCGACGCCCTTGTCCGCTATCCGCCGCGATATTATCGCAAATAACATCGAGTCTCTTGGAATTCTTCGCTTGTCATCGGGCATGTCGTATAAAACCGGAACGACGGCGTTCGCCACATCGATCGGCAAGCGAATCGATTTGTCGAGTACTGCGCAAACCGCCTTCTTTATTTCCGGCCGCGCCAGAAACTCGATGGCGGTTTCTGTCAGTTTCACGATTTGTTTATGATCGCGTATTTTCCCGCGACTAAATTGATACATTCCGCCGATCAAAGCGGGAACAAAAGCTCCGAGACAACCTGAGTTAGAACTTCGATTTTTATTCTTAAGTCGAAAATCTTTGTCAAGAAACTCCAGCCATCTTATATCGCGATAGACATCGTCCTTAAATTCCTCAAAATTCCTGGTTTCGGCATTACTCATCTTCAGTCAAGACCCCCGATCCGTTTTGATCGGATACGAAGCTATGCGAAATTTTGTTCCGGGTTTTATTTGAAGCGTTACGAGAAACACATAGACAAAGATTGCGAATCACCACAAATCCGCTTCTGTTTCAAATCACGCGATTGCCAGCCGAATGCCGTTACCAAGATCGAGCGATTCTGCATACTCGATGTGTAAAACGCGCCGCGGTTTATGACTTAAAGATTTCGATGAGGCGTGGACGATCAACGGTCGCATCGCTATCACGCTTCCTCGTTCGGCAACGCAATCTACTCGCGGACCGTCGAAAACAACTCGGTCAAATTCCAGATCGGTCAACAAACGTTTTTTGTGAGAGCCTGGAATTACCTTCAACGGGCCATTCTCAGGCGTCGATGAATCAAGCTGAATTCTTAATGCAAGAATCTGCCTCAGCGCCCAAGTCGGCGAATGGACAAACGCAACGCCAGCTTTAACCGACGACGGTCCCCAACCATCGGCGTGAATCGGCTTTTCGAGCGGAAGCGCCGTATCTTGATGCCAGGCAACCAGCCAATTTGCCTTTCCGGTTTTTTCGAAAAGAGTTGCCTTAAACGGTGTCAAGGATTTCCCGCTAATTTGCTTCGTAATTCCCAGCAAGCGTTGGTCTTTTGCAATTGCAGCTACTTCTTGATTTGCCATCAAGTTTCGGACGCCGGCTCTGGAACGAAAATCTTCTGTTGATCTGATTGAGGAAAAAATACGTTGGCATTCGTCCGCAGTAAAGACATTTGGCTCGATGCAAAAACCGGATTCAAACATTCGACGACGTTGAAATTGAAGACTATAGATCCTAGCGGGAGGCCAGTTCGCCAAGCCGTTCTTTGAGAATTGAATTAGCTAGCTTTTCAGGAACAACCCCGCGAAGTTCTGCCTCAACTTCGATCCGCTCATAAATTTCAGGTTCTAGGGCAATCCGATGACGCCGAGCGGCAGTTACCTCGAATTCCACTTCACTTGTTTCGTCCCAATGATCGGCCAGACTGTGGGTATCCCAATACTCGCCGATCTCTGCAAGACGTTGCTCTTCCTCGATGTCAAGCTTAGCGCATTCTCGCAAAAGTCGAGCTGGATTTTTAGCGGAAGTCATAATAGGCAACTAATCATAACCATCTGCGTTTTGGTATTCAAGGCCTCGCATGACTGGGTTTATAAACGCCGAACGCTCTGCCAGGCAGAGTGATCCGGGTGAAACAACCCGATGGATCTGATTTGTGTTACGACAAGATCTCATTCAGCCCTTCAAGAACGAGGTCGAGTTCTTCAGTTGTCACTTTGCCTATCTTCCGTCCAAGTCTTTCGACAGCCAGCGTGCGGATCTGACCGATCTTGACCCAAGAAGCTTTTGGAAGCCGTTTATCGGAAAGTTTTAGCGTCAACGGAAATCCAACTCCTGGCTCCTGACTTGTAAGCGCAATGCCGATCACGGTTCCTGACTTCACGTTAAATCTATCGCCGCTCACGACGATTACCGGGCGTTTTCCTGCTTGCTCATGGCCTTTGGTTGGATCGAGG
>JBOGOW010000208.1:0-6995 GCA_050748285.1 Pyrinomonadaceae bacterium | reverse complement strand
AACGCTGCATATCCGTAACCTCTTCCGGCCGCTCGTCGATAAGCAAAACGATGAGCGTCGTTTCCGGATGATTCTCGGTTATCGAATTTGCGATCGTCTGCAGGAGCATCGTCTTGCCGGTTCGCGGCGGAGCCACGATCAGAGCACGCTGACCTTTGCCGATCGGCGTAACCAGATCGATTACGCGAGCGGCAACCCGATCGGGGCCAACTTCCATGTGAAGCTGTTCGTCCGGATAAAGCGGCGTCAGGTTATCGAAAAAAATCTTCTCGCGTGAAGTTTCGGGCGCCTCGAAATTTATCGCCTCAACCTTTATCAGCGCGAAATATCGCTCGCCTTCTTTGGGGGGACGTATCTGGCCGGAAACGGTGTCGCCCGTGCGAAGGTCGAATTTGCGTATCTGCGAAGGGCTTACGTAGATGTCATCGGGGCCGGGCAGATAGTTATATTCCGGCGCACGCAAAAAGCCGAAGCCGTCGGGCAGCGTTTCGAGCACGCCTTCGGAAAAGATCAGCCCGCTTTTTTCGGTCTGAGCCGCAAGCAGCTTAAAGATAAGCTCCTGCTTCCTCAGGCCGGTCGCGCCTTCGATGCCCATGTCCTTTGCGATATGCGTCAGTTCGCTGATCGACATATCTTTCAGCTCGGCAAGGTTCAGCAGGCCGGCGTTGCCCGAACCGTTCGACGATTTCGCACCGTCATTTTTCGAGTTCGTCGATTCGTCAGCCGTCTGAACTTCATTATTATTCGATTCGGCGTCGTCGGATTGTTCCGCCTTTGCCTTACGCGATGGATTGGTTTTGGTAGCCATTTTGTTTTACAAGTTTGAGGTTCGGCGATTCATGCCTTTGGAGTCTATTTGTTCAAATCGCAAGAGTTTAAAGCAGATGTTCAAAAGATCTGAAATTATAGACGTGGAGAAAAAAAATTGTATGGATTAATTTGTAGTATTACAACCGAAATCGGCCTTGAGAAACCTCAAGAAGACCCGAGACCTTTTAGGGATAGTTTCTTTTTACTATATTAAAAGACAGAAATCAACTTAAATTTTCAATATTTTCAAGATTTCGGAAATAAATTTTTTCCTCTATTTCTGACGTTTCAGCGGATCGCACGGGCAATCTCCATAAGAACCTCGTCGCGGCCCAGACCGGAAACTGCGGAAAATGGAATTACGCTGCTGGCGTCGATCGAATTGGCGATAGCTTTCAACTGTTTCTGAAGTTGATTTTTCGCAAGTTTGTCGGCTTTCGTTGCTACAGCGATAAAAGATTTGCCGTTTGCGATGAGCCATTCGTTTAGTTCTATATCAAGTGCTGTTGGCTGATGTCGCGAATCGATCAACTGAATCGACAGCACCAACTCTTCCCTTTGCGAAAGATATTCGCCCGCCATTTTCCCCCAATCGGCACGCATCGCTTTAGAAACTTTCGCATATCCATAACCAGGAAGATCGACGAAATAAAACTTGTTGTTGACCAAAAAATAATTGATGCTCTGCGTGCGGCCGGGCGTATTCGATGTCCGCGCAAGCGCCTTTCTCTGAAGCAGCGAATTGAGCAGCGACGATTTGCCGACATTTGAGCGGCCGAGAAACGCGATCTCAGGCAAGCCGTCCGTCGTCCAGTGACTCTTGTCAAAAGCGCTTTTTACAAACTCGGCGGATGTGATCTTCATTCGACTAATGTCGCGACATCGGCGGTTGAAGCGTCCACATCCCAAAGCTGCGGCGTCTCGATGGTTTCGATCAGCGTTTCAGATTCAAGTGCAAACCCCAAAACCTCATCGACCATGTCAACGGTGTGGATCGTCAGATCGTCTCGAACTTCCTCGGGCACGTCTGCAAGATCTTTTTCATTTTCCTTTGAGACAATGATCGTTTTCAGGCCGAATCGATGTGCCGCAAGCAGTTTCTCTTTCAGGCCGCCGATCGGCAAAACCTTTCCGCGCAATGTGATCTCGCCGGTCATCGCAACATCGTGCCGAGCCTTCGTTTTTGTCAACGCCGAAACCATAGCGGTCGCTATCGTAACGCCGGCGCTCGGGCCGTCCTTTGGTATAGCGCCTTCGGGCACGTGAATGTGCAGATCTTTTTCCTTAAAATCTTTCGGATCGATACCAAGCTCCTCAGCACGCGAACGCACGCATGTCAAAGCCGCACGTGCCGATTCCTGCATCACCTCGCCTAGTTTTCCGGTCAGCGTAACGTCGCCTTTGCCCGCAACCAAAGTTGCTTCGACCTGAAGCACGTCGCCGCCGACCTCGGTCCACGCCAAGCCGTTTACCAAACCGATCTCGCTCTTTCGCGCGATATCCTGTTTGCGGAAACGAATCGTCCCGAGCAGTTCGCGCACTTTTTCAGCATCGATCACCACACGGAAATTTTCTTTATCATCTGACGCAACGAATTTTCGAGCGATCTTGCGGAGGCACGAACCGATCTCGCGTTCCAGATTTCTGACGCCCGCTTCACGCGTGTAGTGGCGGATCGTTTCGAGAATGCCGTCGTCTGTAAATTTCACCATTTCGGCGTCGATGCCGGTCGCCTCGCACTGCTTTGCGATCAGATGGCGTTTTGCGATCTCGACCTTTTCGCGTTCGGTGTAGCCGGAAAGACTCAAAACTTCGAGCCGATCCTGCAACGCCGGCGGGATCGTGTGCAGCACGTTCGCGGTTGCGATAAAGAACACCTTTGAAAGATCGTAATCGACGTCGAGGTAATGGTCGCGGAAAGTGTGATTCTGTTCCGGGTCGAGCACCTCGAGCAATGCCGACGAAGGATCGCCGCGAAAATCGCGTCCGAGTTTATCTACCTCGTCAAGCAAAATTACAGGATTGACCGTCTCGGCGCGTTTCATCAATTGAATTATCTGCCCCGGCAACGCTCCGATATACGTGCGTCGATGGCCGCGGATTTCGGCTTCGTCGTGAACACCGCCGAGCGCAAGCCGCATAAATTTTCGTCCCGTAGCGTTTGCGATGGATTTCCCAAGCGAAGTTTTCCCAACACCCGGCGCGCCGACAAAGCAAAGTATCGTCCCTTTCGGATTACTCACAAGCTGCCGCACGGCGAGAAATTCGAGAATGCGTTCCTTTATTTTTTCCAAACCATAGTGGTCTCCGTTGAGCGTTTCCTCGGCTTGATTCAGGTCTTCAAATTCGTCCGAACGCTTGAACCACGGCACGTTTATCAGCCAATCAAGATATGTGCGCGATACGGTGCTTTCGGCCGACATCGGCGGCATCGCCTCAAGCCGCGAAAGCTCCTGGATCGCCTTGTCACGCGCCTCTTCGGTCATTCCGGCTTCGGCGATCTTTGTTTTCAGATCGTCGAGCTCGGCCTTTTCGTCCTTGCGGCCAAGCTCTTTGTGAATCGCCTTGATCTGCTCATTCAGATAATATTCGCGCTGATGTTTGTCCATCTGCTTCTTTGTCCGCGAATGGATCGAACGGTCAAGCTGGCGTTTTTCGATCTCGGTCTCGAGCACATCGACCAGTTTTTGCAGCCGCTCGGAAACCGAATATGTTTCGAGTAGTTTCTGTTTGTCTTCGACGCCAATACGCAGATGCGATGACATCGAATCGGCGATCTGAGCCGCTGAAATTCCACGCAAAGATGCGTGCAATGCGTCCGTATATGCATCCGGTGCAACTCGTAAAAATTGCTCGACCAGCGAATGAATCTTTTGCAGAAGACCGTCGGTTGCGTAGCCCGATTCATCGGTCGTTACGACCTTGCGGACATGTGCGAAAAACATCCCTTCCGCGTCCTGTTCGATCCGCACCGATTGCCCGCGTTCGCGTCCCTCGACCACGACCTTTATTTGGCCGTTGTCCTGCCGCTGTGCCTGCAGGATGCGGCCCAAGGTGCCCATTGCATATATTTGGTCAGAGTTCGGCTCGTCGATCGTAGCATCGTGCTGCGTCGCCAAAAAAATATCGCGTTCGCCCGACATCGCTTCTTCGAGCGCACGGACGGAGCTCGGCCTTCCGATCTTGAACGCGACCTTCGTAAAGGGAAAAATGACAACATCGCGGATCGGCACCATCGGATAACGCTTGATGTCTGCCGGCATCTGATCTGTAAATTCCTGCATACGCTTTTAGGGAAACCGTTTCGGTAAATCGCTCGTCGAGTGTTGGTTACTATCTATTTACTCAAAATTAACACCCAAACGCAACGCAATAAAATAAGGCTCGTTTCACTAAAGACCGATTCCCCGTAAACTTCCCCAAAATGGCGCTAAATTCAGGCGGTTTACACGCACGAATAAGGCTTTCGGATAACACGATTCCCTTGCTTATGCGAAATCGGTCTCATGAAAGAACCAAAACCGATGTAGCCTTGACATTTTTCCATTTACAAGCATAATCATCGCAGTTTTTTTTTTGTTATTTTACGTCGCACACGATTGTAAACTCCAAGAGGATATTGATCTGTTCAGATTTTATCCGTCTGGACTGATTTACGTGATGTGTGCTTTTCAATGGCCGGACATTTTACCTAACCCTAAAAACGAGGAAAAAACGAAAAGACTTCCCATCATATTTTGCGTTGTTATATTAAGCTTGGGATTGTTCGGGAGCCGACAATCCGCTGATTCGATCAACCCTGCGTACATTGATCCGGGGACGGCTGTAGATGATATCTTCGACCACGCGTCGAATGACTATTACTTGCCTGTCGGCGCCAACGATATGGCCAATGTCAATGGCCCCACGGTTGTGACTCTGCCTGATCACGGAGTGCTGCAATATCTTTTTTTAGGCGGGGTTAATTTCGGGTTTGTCCCAGATCCGGCCTATACCGGTGCCGACACTTTCACATATAAGGTGTGCGGACCCATCAATCCGAATGGCGATACGGGATGTACGAACGTAGCTACCGTTACGCTTTTGCTGATCGGATCGAACGATCGCCAGAATTTCGGGTCGTGCAAGTTGAAGCCGCGGATCCCTTCCGCCCCATCGAGTATCGGGTTGCCGGTCAACGTCACGAACGGCAACATGTGGCTGAACCAAGTGGACTATGATCTTCCCGGTCATGGCGAGGCGATCCAGATCGACAGATTCTATAACAGCAAATTGCTGGAGGCAGGCCTTTTCGGGCTCGGGTGGACCACAAAATATGACGAGTCGCTTGCTCTGTACGACGACCGTATGTTGAGGCTCGACCTGCCGGACGCAAAGGGCGTCTTTTTTGGACGCCCAACGACAACCGGACCGTTCAAATCCGTTTCGCCCGAAGTCACCGCGACGATCACGAAGGAAACGGACAACACATTCACGCTGAACTTTCAGGATGGCCGCGTGCACAAGTTCAGTGCGGTCGGCCGCCTCGAATGGCAGCGCGACAAGAGCGGCAGCCAAACGACGCTCACTTACGATCAAAACTGGCAACTGGCTAGCGTAACCGATCCGGCGGGCCGAACACTCACGTTTTATTCGAATTCGAACGGCACCGTTGCTCAGATCGACTACTCCACAGGAACGGTTGCGGATTATGAATACTTTCCCGGCACTTCACAGTTAAAAACCGTCACATATGCTGACGGATCGGAGTACAAATTTGAATATACGACGATTGGCGGTCAAACGTATTTGACCACTGTAAAAGACGCCTTCGACAACATACTCGAAACGCACGCGTACGATTCGCAAGGGCGTGCCACCACATCCGAAAAACACGGTGGCGCCGAGAAATACACCCTTTCCTATCAGTCAGGGGTAACGACAGTCACGGACGCTCTCGGCCGCGTGACCAGATACAATCATATAAAAACGAGCGGACGGAATATCGTCACCCGAGTGGAAGGGCAGTGCAGCTGCGGCGCTAGCGGTTCGGAGGCGACGCAGTACTATTACACTGCTGCCAACAGGGTAAGCTCGAAAGTAGATGCTCTCGGACGCAGCACTTCCTACACCTACGATGCCGATGGAAACCTGACCAAAGAGACCGACCCACTTGGCACTCAGAAATGGACGTATAATTTTCTGGGACAGGTCTTGACGTACAAGGATCGAGTCGATCAATCGACGGCAAATAATACGGTGGTCAATACATACGACCCGAACGGAAATTTGCTTACGACGACCGATGCGTTGAATAATGCGACGACGCTGACTTATACGTCGCTCGGCCAGATAGCGACGGTGAAGGATGCGTTGAATCACACGACGACGCTTACCTGGGATTCGCAGGGGCGTTTGACGCAGGTGAAGGACGCGAATAACAAGAACACGAATTTTGCTTATGATGCGAGGGCGAGGCTGACAAGCACGACGAATGCGGTCAGCGAGACGACCGCGTTCGAATACGATCTCAATAACCGTTTGAAAAAGGTGATCTATCCCGACACCAATTTCATGACCTATACGTATGACCTTGCGGGCCGCAGGACGGCGATGACGGATGCACGCGGGAATACGACGAATTATGCGTATGATAATGCTTATCGGCTGACGGGCGTTACCGATCCGTTGAATCATACGATGAGTTACGGTTACGATCTGATGTCGAATCTGACATCGCAGACGGACGCGCTTGGGAATGTAACAAATCTGGAATACGACGATTTCAATCGATTAAAGAAGGTCATTTATCCTGAGGCGAGTTCGGGTGCGACGAGGCTCTTTGAGTCAGTGACCTACGACAAACTCGGCAGCGTCAAAACCCGCGTCGATACTGCCGGGCGGACAACCGGTTATGATTACGACACATCGAATCGGCTTATCAGAACAACCGACGCAATCGGCGCGATCACGCAGTTTGAATACAACAAGCGGTCGCAGACGACAAAAGTGAAAGATGCGCTGAATCAGGAATACGTCTTCACCTACGACCCGCTTGGACGGCAGTTGACGCAAACACGGGCCGGGACGACGATGAGCTTTGTTTATGACGCCGTTGGAAACCGGACAAAACGCACCGATTACATGGGCCGCAAAACGCATTACGAATACGACATTTTGAATCGCCTAACCAAGATCAAATACGG
>JBOGOW010000207.1:0-6999 GCA_050748285.1 Pyrinomonadaceae bacterium | reverse complement strand
GCGCCGCCGTTGGCATCGGATCTCAAATCTCGGATGCGGGGCAAATTGAAGACGTCGTCTGGCTTGCAGCCGAGTTCGATTCAAAACTCGAAGTTCCAAAGGAACTTGCCGAATTTTGGTGCGACCGCTTAGAGGCTGCGGCGTTGATGTGCGATCTTTCGAATTACCGCATCTGGCTGGTCGCTCCCGAAGGATTTTCATCCGAAGCTCTTGAAGTAATCGCAAAACGAAACGGCGTCGGTTCAAGCCGCAGACAAGCTGAAATGCTGAAAGGATTTCTCGATGCCGAGATTGCCGATCCGACTGAAATCGACGGCGATGAATACGAGATCACGATCCCGATGGGCGGCGAATCCGAACTCGTCGCGGCCCACACTCTCGAAGACATCGCCCGCAAGCACGGCTTTGGTTCGAGCGATATAAATCAAATAAAAACTGCTGTCGTCGAGGCGTGCATAAACGCTTCCGAACACAGCCACAGTCCGGACGGCCAGATCCGAATTTCGTTCAATGTTGCCAGCGACCGAATTAGCGTAACGGTTGCGAATCGCGGCGTCAGACTTGCGGATCAAATGCCGAATGATAAGGCCGAATCCGAGACACGTCGCGGCTGGGGGTTAAAACTTATCGAACGCCTGATGGACGAGGTGCGCCTTGACCAAACCGACGACGGCACCAGCATTACAATGTCAAAACTTCTTGCCGCGTAACCTCGCCCCAGTAAAGCAGTCCGATTCTCTTGTGCTAGAATCAGGAAAGTGAAATTCCTTCATATTGCGGATATACATTTGGGCTGTACCAGATATCAGCTTGCAGAAAGCCCGCGCGATTTTTTCGACGCATGGATGGATGTTTTGTATCGATACGCTCTCGGCAAGAGTGATACCTTTAGGCGTTCAGAAACGGGAACGGCTAAAGCCGCCGCTCTTACGCCGGTCGATTTCGTGATGATCTGCGGCGATTTCTTTCATAAAAAAAGCGTTCCGCCGGAGACGATGAACTACGCCGTCGAAGGTTTGCGATTGTTGAAGGATCACAACATTCCGGTCGTGATGATCGAAGGAAATCACGACCAGCGCCAGACAGACAGCGAATACAGTTGGCTGCGTTCGCTAAGCGATTGGGATCTCGTTCATTTGCTCGAACCGGGCAGAAACGCGAGTGTGAACGAGCGTGCGGGTGGAGCCACTCTTACTTACGAACCGTGGAATGTAGAAACCAAACGCGGCGGTTATATCGACATCGGGCGTGCCCGCATTTTTGGATCGCATTGGTACGGCGCGTCGGGAAATTGGGCGATACCGAAGCTCATCGACGCCATTCGTGCCAACCGGCGCGATGGCGCATTTCATGCGTTGATGCTCCACACCGATGTTGAGGGACATCAAACGCATCCGATTCCGGCGTTGTCACTGTCCGCTTTGAAAGAGCTAAAATCCGTGACGGATTACGTCGGTCTCGGGCATACGCATATGCACTACGAGATCGACAATTGGGCGTTTAATCCCGGTTCGATCGAGGTTACGAATATCAGCGGGTTTCGCGAAACGCGCGGTGCGTTCATCGTCGATGTTGCGGATGATTACACCGTAACGGCAACGCATTTGACCGAATATCATCATCGACCGTTTCGACGAATCACTTTTGATGTAACAACATTTTCCGATCCGAAAGAGGTAACTGCGGCGTTACTGGAACAAATTGAGCGTGATTGGAATTCTAATTTTTCTGATGGCGATATGGTGAGCGGGACGCTCACCGCTCCAGTCAAGCCGATCGTTGAGATCGCGCTTCGCGGCCAGCTTGGCTTTCCGAATTCGCTTCTCGAGATGCAGAAGATCCGCGACGAAACACAAAAATTGACCGGTGCTTTGCATGTTCGAATTAAAAATCATTCGATTCCCGCCGAGCTCGGCGATGTTGGCGATTCGGATGAAGACGAAGGTCGTGAGAAAATAGAACGCCGTGTAGTCGATCTGATCGTGGCGAAAGACAAACGGTTTAAATCAAATATCAGAGCAATCTCAGACGCCGTCGTCGGCGCAAAACGAATGGCACTGAGCGATGACGAACCGGAAAAGATCGCCGAGTTCATCGCGGCCCAAGCAGCAAAGGTTTAAAAATTTATGTCCGAACTTCTCGACAGGGTAAAAGGCATAAAACAGGTTCCGCTGTTTCCGCTGCCGCTTGTCCTTTTGCCGATCGAACTTTTGCCGCTCCATATTTTCGAGCCGCGTTATCGGCAGATGCTCGATGATATAAAGTTGTCGAACAATATGTTTGGCGTGCATTTCTTTGAGTCGAAGGAAGAGTTTGACACGCGGCCCGCGGTCGGGAGTCTCGGATGCGTAACCGAGGTGCGCGAAATTCAGGAAATGGAAGATGGTCGTTCGAATCTGCTGACGAACGGAATCGCGCGCTATCGATTGGTAGATTACGTCGAAACAGATGCGCCGTATCTTATCGGCGAGATCGAATTCTATGAAGATGATTACGAAGACCCAAAGGAACTGCTCGCCGTGGCGGACACGGTCTTCAAGCTGTTTCAGCGAATTGCAAAGGCGGCTTTCAAAATGAGCGGAACGCGCGGCATGTTTCCCGAGATCGAACGTGCCGACCCCGAACCGATGTCGTTTCTCGTCGCGGCGGCATTCAACCTCGACAACGAAAAGAAATACGAATTGCTCAAAATGACCTCTACGATCAAACGCCTAAAAACACTTCGCAAGCTAATGAAAGGCGCAGCCGATCAGATGGAAGCAAGCGCCGAGGTGCACGAAATATCGCGCACGAACGGCCACAGCAAAAAGAAGATCGACCTGTAAATTTATTTGGTCAGAGCGACACGGAAAAAATCGATAACACGCTGATCGTACGCCTCGGATGTTTCGATAGAAGCGGTTGACAAATTGTATCCCGAAGGGGTCAGGCTGGTATTCGATTCGACCGTTGTGCTTGCCGGAAAGCACCTTGCCAGCTTTGATGTCGAATCCTGCAGCTCGGGCTGATCTACACCTGCAAGGAGCATCACTTTCCGGTCGGCAATCGAATTTGCCATTTGACACGCTGGAACGCGGCGATAGCATCCGTCGAAATAATATGCGACAGTTCCGAGCTTGGCGAGTTCTGATGTTACGACGCTCGCGAAAGGAAACCGCCTTGCAACACTTGCCGACAGCACGCCATCGGAATCACGCGGCACCGAATCGAGCACTAGGGCTTTGATTCCAGGATCGGTTTTAGCGGCCGAGGTAGCTACCAACGCTCCCATCTCCAGCCCGTAAACTCCGATCTCTGCGCCGACAATGGGGATTTGTTCCGGCGTTCGAAGTCCGCGAAGGAACGCGATGGCCGCCCCGAGATCATCGGCTTCGCAGCCGCCGAACGAGGAATCGCGGATGGTCGGGTTTTCGCCGTGTCCGCGCTGTTCGGGCATCAGAATCGTAAAATTCGTTGCCTCGTTCAGCTTAACGGCAAGATTCAGAACATACGATCGATTGGCTCCGTATCTATAAAGCACGACGACCGCAGGCGAATTCGGCGTCCCGCGAAGCAGCCAGCCGCGGGCGGTCGAATTATCGGCATTCGACCAGTTTTCGTCCGTGATCTGTGCACCGCGCGAACTAAGCTGTCCATACTTTTGCGGCGTTACGAGAACGGTCGAACCGCCGGGACGCGATATTTCGTGGACGAGCCAGAAAGACGCCGCCCCGACCGCGAGCACGACGAGGATCATTATTGGAAAAATTAAACGCGAAAAGGTTTTTAAGAGTCGAATTGACTTAGCCATGACGATTTACAATGCGGGTTTTTGAATCGAACGGGAGACCTAATGAAAGATTTGAGCGCGAAGCGTAGCAGAAAACGCTTCGCGGACATCATCCAAGATGATACCATAAAAACCAGACTTTGGATTAAATTTTTAACAATGAATAACATTTTTCTTCGTGCCGCAACCATCGTATTTTTGTTATCAACGTCAATCGCGTTTGGTCAGACGACTTCGGCTGTAATTTCGTCATTTGACATGGTAAACACGCGTCTGATGCGTCTCTCGGATGTCCGTGAGGGCATGCGCGGTGTTGCTCGATCCGTGTTTAAGGGCACCGAGCCCGAAGAGTTTAATGTTGAAATAATTGGGGTTGTTCCCGGCGGGATCGGCCCGAAACAAGACCTTATCGTTGGTCGCATTAGCGGCGGGCCGGCCGAAAGAACAGGCGTTTTCGCGGGAATGTCCGGCTCACCGGTCTATGTCGATGGAAAGCTGATCGGTGCGATCTCTTATAGTTTTCCGTTTTCGAAAGAGCCGATGTGCGGCATCACGCCTATCGAACAGATGATCTCGATCTTTGAAAATAAGTCGAAAATTCAGGCATCCGCATCTGAGCCGAGATCATTCTCGTTTGCCGAAATGGTGTCTTCGAATAATTCTATCGGCTTTGAAGGAATGACGGTTTCGGACGGCGCTAGGGTTTCCGGAATGTCGTCGAATTCGATGTTGATGGCGGTCGCCGGGCAGACGTTTCGCCCGATCGCGACGCCGATAACATTCAGCGGTTTTTCGCAAGCGACGCTTGACCGATTCTCGCCCGAATTGCTCAAAGCCGGATTGATACCGGTAGCGGCCGCAGGCGGCTCTTCAAATATCTCGCCGTTGAAGCCCTCGAACGCAAATACATTGACCGGCGGAAGATCTGTTTCGATGCATCTGGCCCGCGGCGATTACGGATTGGCCGCATCGGGCACAGTTACGCTGCGCGACGGCGATAAGATTTATGCGTTTGGTCATCCGTTTCTCGGTCTCGGCACGTCCGATCTTGCGATGAGCGAATCGCACGTCGTAACGGTCGTGCCGAGCATCAACAATTCCTTCAAGCTCGCGGTGTCCGATTCAATGGTCGGCTCGATGACGCAGGATCGTGCGACCGGCGTTTTTGGCAAACTCGGAACGGCGCCGAAAATGATACCGGTCAAGCTGAAGCTGATGACCAGCCGCGGCGACGATCAGGTTTACGATTTTGAGATTGCCCGCGACGATGTTCTTACGCCGTTGTTGTTGAACGTAACGCTTTATAACACTTTGGTTGCACAGGAGCGGAACCTCGGCGAATCTACGATAGTGATCGACGGCAACATTCGCATCCGAAATCAGGCGCCGATAAAAATGCAGCGGCGATTTGCCGGTGTTCAAGCGTTTCAAATCGCGGCGGGTTCAGTTTCGGCACCCATCGGAGCGTTGCTTCGCGGTCAATTTTCAGATCTCGATTTCGATGGTATTTCGCTTGACCTGACCATCGAAGACGGCAGCAGCACAGCGACTATCGACCGTTTGGCAATCGACAAAAATCAGGTCAAAGCAGGCGAGACGCTTGAAATTCAGGCCTTTGCCCGCACCAATGCCGGTAATGTTTTTGTGCATCGAATTCCCGTGAAATTGGACGCTGATCTTCCCGCAGGTGTTTATTCCGTGACGGTCGGCGATGGAAACACGACGCAGAAGAATGAGGCTATTCAGCAGTTCGTCCCGAAGAATTTAAGCGAAATGATCGATACGATCAATAAGGTGCGGCTCCCCGATCGCCTCTATGCGAAGATCGCGCGAACATCGACCGGCGTGGTTATCGGTACCAGCGAGATGCCGAATCTGCCGCCATCGGTGCTTGCAACATTGAACAATGATCGAATGACCGGCGGCATAAAACCTTCGGTGCAGACCGTCGTCAAGATCGTCGAAATTCCGCCTGCAAAATTCATTATCAACGGCGAGCAGACGCTTATGTTTGAAGTCGTTAAGTAATATGCCGCAAGCCCGCACGAAGTAAGGGCGAAAAAACGTCCACGTTCATCTGTGGCTAAAATCTTCGCCCTTACTTCGTGCGGGCTTCTGCCTTGTCTCCCTCGATCCATTCTTCGCCGTCTGCATAAACTTCCTTTTTCCAGATCGGAACCGTGCGTTTTAGCTCGCGGATCAGCCATTCGCAGGCGGCGAATGCGGCCTTGCGATGCGGTGCGGCTACTGAAATAACGACGCTTGTTTCACCGATCTCTAGTTTGCCAAGACGGTGCACAATGCCGACATTCGATATTTCAAATTCTCTTTTCGCCTGCTCAATCAGCCTTTCCATTTCCTTTAGAGCCATCGGCTCGTAAGCCTCGTAAAAAAGATGCAGAGTCTCGCGAATGTCTCCCGTCTCTTTATCTTTTGTGAATTTACGTGCGTAGCCATCCAAAGTCACCGTGGCTCCGCACTCATGCGGCACCACTCGACGGGCTACGCTTGTGATATCAATCGGAGCGGTTGTGAGTTCGAAGAAATCGGTCATAACGGAACGCGGACGGCCTCGTCCGCAAATGCCGCCTGGCGCGGCGTGAAGTCTGGTTCGTGCCTTCGGCACTCATTGCGGACGAGGGCGTCCGCGTTCCGGCGGGCATTCTATTTGCTGTTTTAGATCGGAGGTAAGGCCTTGCCAAAGATGCGGATGCGATTCAACGAGACGGGCGATGTCGGCGAGGTCCTTAATGCGTTTGCTTTGGCGTCGTTTCGGGTCGCTCCAGGCTCTAATTTTTCCACTCAACGTATCCTCAAGCGAGGCAACGCGCAGCAGAATTCCATGAACATTAGCGGCAACCCCGCGCGAAGTAAAATCATGATACATCGCCTCGGTTGATAACTGTAATGCGATCTTGGACTTTCCATTAAAATTGATCGACCACTCAAATTCCTCTGCCGCGAAACCCGCATCGACAAGCGCCGATCGCGCGCGGTCGGTCGAATCAGCAGCGACTACAAAATCAACGTCTTGAGTGACCATTTGTTCCGCCGCCCAGTGATTCACCGCAACACCGCCGATCGCACACCACAAAATATCAGCCCGTTCCAACGCGTTTACAAAACGCATCACGTCATCAGTGCCGCCAAGTGTCTGCCAATCGTAGAATTGCTTCTCGGTCATGCTGCTCCGTGAAAATGATAACCGATTTCCTAGCCGCCTGAAACAG
>JBOGOW010000206.1:0-7033 GCA_050748285.1 Pyrinomonadaceae bacterium | reverse complement strand
ATTGCTGATGCCAAAATCAGCAATCCGCCCTGGGTCAATTTTCAATCGGCAGGGTGGGTCAGTTTTCAATCAGCGCCGACAATCCTTGGGGCAACGAAGTCGAACAACCACCGTTCTAACCCTCAAGCCCCGCTTGGCCTTCACTGTGCTAGGTGGGGCTTTTCCGTTGGCAACAACACATTGTTCGCACAGGTCATTGGGATACGTTTTACTCCGGTATCCTGCCCGCAAAGCCACGTTCTATAAGGGTTGTAGCCATTTTCAGTGTGCAGACTTCCCAGCAGGATGCTGAAGAACACAACAATTTAAGTGTAAAGATGCTTGACTTT
The DNA here is from genome assembly GCA_050748285.1 of Pyrinomonadaceae bacterium. Lineage (GTDB taxonomy): Bacteria > Acidobacteriota > Blastocatellia > Pyrinomonadales > Pyrinomonadaceae > OLB17. Next base: position 6,704 of record JBOGOW010000206.1, on the reverse strand, counting down.
TATAAATAGTCATTGACATGGAGCCGGAATTATAAGACACTTCGCGTCTTCGCGAGGTGGCTAGGCTCCAAAGGCATTGCCGCTCTTAGCTACAATCTTTCTGCTAACGCAGATCGTCATGACACAAATCAGTTAATTACAATAATTACACAAATCGAAAGCTCCTGATCTTGATCTTGATCTTCAAGACCGCAAGGTCTGAGGGTGATGCTCTGCACCGAAAGAGAAATCACCCTGACAGGTCTTCCTGTCGAAGTTACATTGTTAATGATGTACGTCTGTGTCGTTGCCGACACGGTGTAACACTTTTCTTTTGGTATAGTATTTTTATGTTTTGTTCTTCGTCACAATCTTAACTGGCTACTATCGTAGCTGCTCACTACCAGTGTGCTCGTTACACTACCAGTGTGCGTGACGTGTAGGGCTATGCCCTTGAGGGCTGCTCTTTATAATGCAACGCAAATGCAATGAGAATAATTCCTAATAACCACATCTAAAACATCCGATACGGTATCAATAAACCCATCCAAAACGTGACTAAATATTATATATTAGTCACAATCAACACCGTCCAGTACACCTCTGGGAATGCAGCAGCATTCGGGCGAACACCCTTGCCAATTCCTTCCAAGCCACGTAAATCAGGGCCTACAGCCAAGTGTGAACATTTGTTTTGAAGGCTGGAAGCCACATAGCCTGTAATCCGGGTGCCTGCTATCACTAAGCAATCCGCTTTCGCTTCTCGCAAATTTCAGAAAAATTGTAAAAAACAGATTTGAAATCCAAAAATCTTAGGGCCAACCCACAACCCTAGAAGCCTGTCAACAAATTTTCCATCAAATATTCGAACTTCCAAACTCCAGCTTTCGCCCCCTTCCGCCTTCCATAGAAACAATCCAAGTGCAATGGATTTCTTTCAAAACATTCAAAATATTCAGTATTGTTGATTTGTCATTTGCACAGACGTTCGTCTCCCCTAGTGACAACTGATGGCTGGATTGATAAACTGCCTCCACACACTGAGGAACACTCGCCATGATTAACGTAGTCGCATACATCCGCGTATCCACCAAGAGCCAAGGTGATTCTGGTTTGGGTTTGGAAGCACAACGCGACTACATCCAACGTGCAGCCCAAGCCAACGGCTGGAAAGTCATTGGTGAATTTGTAGATGTGGTATCTGGCAAGCTCGCCCTTGAGGATCGTCCAGAAGGTGCGAAGGCCCTGGCCCTGTGCAAAGAGCAGAACGCTCAATTGGTGGTGGCAAAGCTGGATCGTCTGTCCCGTTCAGTTCTACATATTGCCCAACTGATGGAAAAGGCAGATTTCAAGGTGGCGACAATGCCACAGGCCAACACCTTCCAACTCCATCTATTCGCCGCACTGGCCCAGCAGGAGCGTGAGTTCATTGCCACGCGCACCAAGGAAGCCCTAGCTTCGCTCCAGAGACGTGCAGAAGCTGGTGATGCTGTAGCAGTGCAGAAGGTGATTAATCGTGCTGAGGCTCAAGCCAAGGGCCGTGCAGTGGCCGACATTACAGCAGCCAATAATGTCCGTATGGATAAGGTGTCGAAGTACCAGAGTAGTGTTCGCCTGCACCTTGAATCCTGCCTGTACAACAAGGTGAACACACTTCAGTCAGTAGCAGACTGCCTCAACACCAAGGGTATCCGTACCCCAAGAGGAAGCGAGTTCAACGCTACAGCAGTACGCCGTCTGATGGTGTCCCTGTCCCTGTCGTTCGCCTAACTAGATACGTTGGGTGCAACACCTCAATAAACACGCCATTGCTGTACGTTCTACACCGAACGATACGCCTGTGAGCCTTGTTCTAGACGGCCTGCGGGCCAATTCTAGTGTGCAGCTAGGTAGCCCCTCGTTCTGGTGCGAGCAATGATTCAGGGTGCATCAGCGTAGCCATCTTATTTCTGGTTCCGCTTGGAGCTTTCTATCTGAGGCCGGATTTTGTCGTTAAGCCGCGCTAGCACAGACACCAGATTTCAAACCAGAACACCCCAGCTTATATTTCCCACCCTGAAATCAAGAACATGCCTCATGTGCTCACCTCTCGCGGCGCGGGGGATGGGATTTCGTGTGAAAACGTCATCTTCTTTCTAGCAGCACTACAGAAAATTATTCTAGTACATTCATAGTGGCATGTTGTAGCATTACCTCCAACACACCACCAACACACAACAGCTTCAGGAGAGGTTAAGATGCAACAGGTTAAGGGATACACTGGCGATCAGGTAGCAGCCATCATTGCCGAGTATAAGCAGTCCGGGAAGCCTATCACCGTATTCTGCAAGGATCGCGGTCACAAGCCTGCTTACCAAACCCTAAAAGGCTGGCTTGATCTTGCTGGTGTGCACTCTGGTCCCAAGGCAACCGTCAGCAATGCAGGCTCCACTATAGCTCCAACCGATTTCAAAGCCATGAAGGAAGTGTTTGAACAACAGAAGAAAGCTTACGCTGACAATCTGAATGGTGTAATTGATGGGCTAAAGGCCAAGATTGCAGACCTGCAAAAAGACCTTGCAGCAGCAGAAGCAGAACTGGAAGAGTTTACAAAGTAACATTGATGATAGATATTGAAAGAGCCCGCCATGATGCGGGCTTTATTCTTATCAGAAGAATGTCCAACCCCTAACATTATTAAAGCTGAGATAGCTTTTAAGCTGATCTTCCAAGGCTCTGATATCTTCCTCCATACCCATGTAAGCATCACCAGCCGGAGTTTGGAATTCTTTAAACAAATCGGCAGCAGAGTTCGGATCAAGTTTAGCGATGTGATGAGTTAGGATGGCGAAGCCTGCTATCTGTATCTTCTCCAGCGTCTTACGGATTCCATCTTTATCATAAAAAAGAAACAGTGACTCCCTATAGGCTTGTGTCAGCTTATCGAATTTCTCTTTGATACCATCTCCACTACCTGCACATTGGTGGAACTCAAGCGCTGCTAAATATACGTTGAATCGCTTGTTGTACAAATCAAGCTTAGTTTTAGCACTGGCAATTCTCATCTGCGACCATGCCACCGTCAGTGCAATCAACCCAACCACACCACCAACAACACTTACAACCATCGTAACTTGCGAGCCATCCATTATTAAGCCCCAGCTTTATTGTTGAGCAGAGATTTTCACTTACAAGGATAGGCATCCATAAATGAAAGCCACACTAAAGACATCCTTTCCTCATTCAACGTCTTCGGATTATCCTTCAAGTATTTGACTACAACGCGCACTAGCTGGGAATTTTTTACAGTGCCGGGTATGCAAAACCTTTCATTCTTCTTAAGCTCATCACTATAGAAGAAAACCGTATTAGCTACTCCTTGTACAAAACCACCACACATACCAGCTTCAAAAAGAACATCAGTTTTTACGGTGCCTCCGTCCACCAACTTTATATAATGCTGACACTCTACTAATAACTGGTTCCCATCAAGCTTTACGTCTGCTGCCATAGCAGCCCCACTCCCTAACATTCCTACCATTGCAACCACCATCAACAGTACTTTCATGGTGCGTCCCTATCTTTTGTTATTCATAGTGCAAACGAAGATTTTCATAGTCTGCCTCATCCCACATAGATTCCCCGCCCACCTCTTCGAAAGGCTCCCAATATGAATCATCATCCGAACCCTTCAACACCAACTCTACTTTATCGCCCGCCAACAGTTTGTATCTGTTTGTTTTACGATCAACACCACCGTACTTGTATGCTGCACCAGAGTCTGACACGAGACGGCCATCAGCATGAATAGTAATACTGTAGCCAACGCCACGTAGCATTGCTGAAAGACGCTGAGGATCGTTCTTTTCTAACTCCCACACTTTGCCTTGGTCTGTCCAGTAATGGCCCGCCATAGGAACTACAGTGGCTTTGAGCACTGCCAACTCACGCTCTGTCGCCTCCCGTGCTTCTTGGGTTTGCTGGAGTTGAGCCTGCACCTCAGGAATAAACCCAAGAGTCAAAAGGGCAGAAGACACATCCTTCATTTGCTTGGATATTTCCAACAGTTTGGCTTCAGCGGCAATGATCGCCTTTTCGTTGATGCCAGTACGATCACGTTTTACCACCCGCAGTGCAGCAGGCACCGAGGTGCGTTGATACACAGTGTCTATGATTTCCTTGGGGATCACTTTCTTGTTGTCGCAACCTTGCAGTTCCTGTCGCTTCCTGCACCTCATGGACACCTGAACACCCTTGATGGTGCGCATGATGAAGTTGTTGCCACAGCAGCCGCACTTGATCAAGCCAACGTAGAAATGGGCTGCTGTCTTGGCCCGTGGTGCTGTCTTGCGTCTCTCGCCTTCAATCTGTGCGAGGTGGTACAGAGATATATCCACGATAGGTTCATACACCTCAGACCCATTCCAACGCCCTATCGCAGCCTCATTACGAAGCCACCCCTCAACACCCGGACCAGACGTTTTGGCTAGTGCAGCAATACCAGACTCACGCATCCTTTTTGCAATAACTGCTTTGCCAAGTCCCGACGTGTACAACTCAAAGGCTAGTTTCACCTGACCAGCAATCTCTGGGAGCACAACACCTTCAGAGGTAAGCCATACAGGCGTAATACGTTTGGGTGTCTTGCCCTCCTTTGCCAGCCTACGGCGGGAATCATAGGAGGCCGTTAGACGACGGCTCAGGTTGTCACTGTATTGGCGTGCCGCTTGAATCTTTCCAAGCAGGATGTATATCGGTCCACCATCCAAGCTCTGACGTGTGTAGTCAACGTTATCGTCAAGGGTGATGATGGACACGCCAGCGTGCAGTATTGGTGCAATGACTCTTGTGAGCATATCCAGAGTATCCAACCGACCTGCCCGGTCGATCGCCTCAACCAACACAGCATCGCCTTTCTGAATCACCCCAGCATCTACGGCGGCCAGCAGCTTCGCAAAGTCACCGCCCTCCTTAATATGGTCGCCCTTCCAACCACTCTTGCCTAAGTCTTGGAATGTCAGCTCGCTCAAGGCGTATTCGGGATGACGGATAAGCCAGCTAGCAACCATTGCCTGCTGACGCTCAAGGCTTGAACCCTTCTTCTGCGTGGAACTAGAGAAACGTGCATAACTGAATGCTGTAGGCATGGCGCCCTCTGGATGATGCTTAGACACCTATTGTATACATATGAAAATCTTACAAAAAGCGCCTCATGCAGAAACTCAAAGCCAAATCCCTGGTTGAACTCATCGAGATGGCAAAACGTAATGCGCTAGTGTGAGAACCTGGATGCCCAGCCGTTTGAAGGTCTTTCTGATTCAAGTGACCGCAGGTCTATGCGTGAGCACCTCGTTGTTCGGGGCGCCGGGCGATGAACACTACACACTGCTCAGCCGGTCGAAGGCCGGGGCACTGGAAGTTCGACTGGATGAATCCCAGCGACAATGGATAAAAAGCAGGAATCAACTGACGCTCGGGACGTCAGCCCCGGACTACCCCCCTTTCGACCTGACCACCAGCGGCCAGGACTATGAAGGGTTTACCGCCGATTACGCCGGTCTTCTGGAAAAAACAACCGGGTTGCCCGTCAAGGTTCAGCGCTTCGATTCCCGAGGCGCCGCGATCGCTGCACTGGAGAACGGCGAAGTCGATCTGCTTGGCACCGCCAATGGATTCGAAGCTGGCAATGCCGGCATTGCATTGTCCATACCCTATGCCGTCGACCAACCTGTATTGGTGACCCGTGAAGGGGAAACCCGTTCCCTCACCGATGGCCTGGCCGGATTGCGCCTGAGCATGGTGTATCACTATCTGCCGCTGGCGGAAGTCACGGCGTTGTACCCAAAGGCGATCATCACGTCCTATCCGTCCTACCAGAATGCGATCAACGCTGTTGCTTTCGATCAGGCGGACGTGTTTCTCGGTGACACCATTTCAACTCACTACATGATCAACAAGGGGTACTTGAACAACATCCGGATGGCCAATTTCGGTAAACATGAAGCCTATGGTTTCAGCTTTGCCGTAAACAGGAACAACTCCGAGCTGCTTGGCATCATCAACACAATGATCAGGGCCATCCCCACCAGTGAACGAGAAAGCATCGCCAAACGCTGGAGCGCCGGTAGCGACATTCTGCTGACCGATCAGAAGCTGCAACTCACTGAACGGGAAGAACGCTGGCTGGCACACCACCCGATAGTGCGTGTCGTCGTCAACGAAGCCTTTGCGCCGCTGACGTTTTTCGATAGCAATGGCAACTTTCGCGGGGTCACCGCCGATTTGCTTGAGCTGATCAGGCTGCGCACCGGCTTGCGCTTTGACATCCAGCACAGCCGCAGCGATGACGAGATGATCAGACAGATCAAGGACAACAAGGCCGATGTGATCGCCCCATTGCTCCCCAGCGCCCAACGTCAAACCCAGCTGAATTTTACCCGCCCCTTTCTGGAAAATTCCTACGTCCTGCTGACCCGCAAAGCCGCCGACAGCCCGACCAACCTCGAGCAATTGCAGGACAAGCGCCTGGCCATTGCCCGCGGCAATCCACTCATGGATTACCTGCGCAGAGAGTTTCCCCGGATCAGGTTGATCGAAACCCCGGACACCTTCAGCGCCGTAGAGTTACTCGCCGAAGGCCAGACCGAGGGGGCGGTGAGCTCACTGATCATTGCCAATTACTTCATTTCGTCGCGGCTGTTCGAGCACACATTGCAAATCAGCACCACCATCGGCACCGAGCAGGC
>JBOGOW010000205.1:0-7037 GCA_050748285.1 Pyrinomonadaceae bacterium | reverse complement strand
AATTGAAGGCGTTCAAGCTGCTCGCGCTTTCCGGTGCGTATTGGAAGGGCGACGCCGAAAACCCGCAGATGCAGCGCATCTACGGAACTGCATTTGCGACGCAGGAAGAACTCGACGCTTGGGTCAAGCAGCGTGAAGAAGCCGAAAAACGCGATCATCGTCGATTAGGCAAAGAGCTTGATCTTTTCTCCATTTCGGAAGATTACGGACAGGGCTTGATACTTTGGCATCCGAAGGGCGGCGTGATTCGCAACGAGATGGAACGGCTCCTCCGAGAAGAACTTGAAAAGCGCGGATACAGCTTTGTTTTCACGCCGCATATTGCGAAGCGCGATCTTTGGGTAACTAGCGGACACGAAGGCAACTACGCAGATTCGATGTACGCACCGACGAGCATCGAGGACGAAGAGTATCGTCTGAAGCCGATGAATTGCCCGTTTCATATCGGCATTTATAAATCGTCGCCGCGATCTTATCGCGATCTGCCGCAGCGATACTCCGAAATGGGCACGGTATATCGAGCGGAACTTTCGGGCACGCTTCACGGACTGATGCGCGTTCGCGGATTTTCGGTCGATGATGCGCACCTTTTCGTCCGGCCCGATCAGGTTCACGCGGAGGTTGCGGATTGTCTTGATTTCGCAATCAAAGTTTTTGAAACTTACGGATTTGATAAGGTCAGATTCGAGCTTTCGGTTCGCGGCGGCGCTGAAAATAAAGGTTATTTAGGTGTTGACGAAGATTGGGCAAATGCCGAGGAGCAGCTTGCAAGCGCCCTGAAAGAACGAGAAATTTCGTACGAACGCATCGAGGGCGAAGCAGCTTTTTACGGACCGAAGATCGATATAAAGATCGAAGACGCGATCGGACGCATTTGGCAATTGGGCACGATCCAACTTGATTTCAATCTGCCCGAGCGTTTCGAGCTGGAATACACGGGCGAGGATAATCAAAAGCATCGACCGTTTATGATCCATCGCGCGTTATTCGGTTCGATCGAGCGGTTTTTTGGCGTCCTTATCGAACACTATGCGGGAGCATTTCCGTTGTGGCTTGCACCGGTACAGGTTGTCGTTTTGCCGATCACGGATCGGATAAATGAATACGCAATAACAGTCGCGTCGGAATTAAAAGATGCGGGATTTCGTGTTGAAGCCAATACAAAATCTGATAAAATCGGAGCCAAGATACGCGAAGCGCAATTGCAGAAAGTTCCGTATATGTTGGTTTTGGGCGATAAGGAATTGGAAGATAATTCCGTCGCCGTTCGCGAGCGAAAACAGGGTGACATCGGGGCGATGTCGCTCGCCGAGTTCAAAGAGATGATAACGCAGCAAAAATTACTGCGTGCGCTCTAAGATCGTTTTTTAGCAAAGGAGGCAAATATCGCAAGACGATTTGGTGGAAGGAATTATAGGCCGCGACAGCGTGAGCCGCAGCACCGCACGAATGAACGAATACGCGTTCCGTCGGTTCGAGTTGTAACAGAAGACGGGGAATTGCTGGGTGTGATGGACACGCGCGATGCGATTCAGGAAGCTCGCAATCGCGGCATCGATCTGGTCGAGATCGCACCAAAAGCGCAGCCGCCGGTCTGTAAACTGATCGATTACGGCAAGTTTCTATATGAACAAAAGAAAAAGGCACACGAAGCCAAGAAAAAACAAGTCACCGTGCAGGTCAAGGAGATCAAGTTTCGCCCCGGCACCGACGACCACGATTATGAATATCGCATGCAGCACGCCCTGGATTGGCTTGACGGCGGCGACAAGGTTCGGGCGTCGATAGCGTTTCGCGGACGCGAAATGACGCATCGCGAGTTGGGCGCGAAAATTCTTAAACGCTTAACTGAAGACCTTTCGGAGGTTGCAGACGTGGAAATCGCACCGAAGATGGAAGGCTATCAGATGTTTACCATCTTTCTGCCGAAGAAGGGCAAGGCTGATGTAAAAAAAGCACAGCAGCATTCGTCTGAGCCTCCGAATAAGGTAAGCGAAAAGAAGAAGGAAAAGACATCCGAACCGGAAAAAAATAAGGAAAGGCCGGCTGCTAAAAAGGCGGTGCCAAAAAAGAAAGCGGCTGACGACGAAGAGATTTTTTAAGTAGGAGTAGAGATAGATAATGCCAAAACTAAAAACACATAAAGGCGCGGCAAAGCGTTTTCGCTCGACGGCGAGCGGCAAATTCAAACGCGGACATTCGCACGCGCGACATATATTAACCAAGAAAACGGCAAAGCGAAAACGCAATCTTGACATTGACGTTTTGGTTTCCGAAGGCGACCAGAAACGCGTCGAGAAAATGCTGCCGTATGGCCGAGATTAATAGATTTTCGATTTGCGATTGTCGATTTGCGATTTATGAAGAGTTCTTCAATCGCAATTCGCAAATTGAAAATCGCAAATTTCTAAGGAGTGAATTATGCCTAGAGCAAAACGTGGTAATAAGCGCCTCGAGAAGCGCAAGAAAATATTGGCCTTAGCCAAAGGCTATCGTGGAACTAAATCGAAATTGTATCGCTCGGCGAAAGAATCGGTCGAACGCGGATTGAATTTCGCTTATACCGGGCGCAAATTGAGAAAACGCGATTTTCGCAAACTATGGATCGTCCGCATAAACGCGGCGTGCCGTTTGAATGATATGAAGTATTCGCAATTCATTCACGGCCTCAACCTTGCAGGGATCGAGCTCGATCGAAAATCGCTTGCCGACATTGCCGTCAAACAGCCGGAAACATTCGCGATGATCGCCGGGCAAGCAAAAGAGGCGATTGAGAAACAGCAAACAGCAGCTTAGCTTTCAAATTTTTTAGCAGCCATTTTGTTAGACTATGGCTTTTAAGATTTGCAGAATCCTTTTATTGGCTGTCCAGTTTTACTTGTATAGAAATTATGGAAAAAAGACGACGATTTTTTTGACGATTACCTGGCTGTGTTATCGTAGCCTGTGGTAACAAATATGTCGTAAGGCGGAGAAGAGGCTATGGTAGAATAAGACTATGGAAAGCGTTCTTGACCTATCACTAAAAGATGCCGCGATGCTGGCGGTTAATCAGAGACTGATTCTGCAAAGTGTCGGGTGGGACGTTTATGAGCAGGTTTTGCGTCAGTTCGAAGATTCGAACGAGGTTCACATTGCATATGATGATGGATTTCTGGAGGTAGAAGTGCCATTATTCGAACACGAGAGGGCTGCAGAAATATTGAGAGATTTGGTGACGGTGATTTGTAGAGAAAAGAATCTTGATTATATTAATGCCGGTTCGACTACGTTTCGGAAACGCGAACTTGCAAAAGGAGTCGAACCGGACACTTGCTTCTATATACAAAACGAGAGCCGCATTAGGGGATTGAAAAATGTCGATCTAACCAAAGATCCGCCGCCGGATTTGGCTATCGAAGTTGATCTCACCAGCCCATCGCTGAACAAATTGACAATATATGCTGCGCTGGGAATTCCTGAGGTTTGGGTTTATCGGGACGATGAAGTTATTTTCTTTAAGACCTTTGGCGGTATTTATCAGGAAACAGAAAACAGTATTGCCTTTCCGTTTCTCAATAATGAAACTGTAAGCAGTTTTTTGCGAAGCGGCTTTTCCGAGGGATCAAAAAAATGGAGTAATAAAATTCGTGAATGGGTAACCGATAAATGAATACTCAAGAAAAAGAGATTGAGAATATCCGTGAGGCGTTCGAGCAAGAGTTCGGACGCTTTGCTGATTTGCTTCTTGATTCGATTAGTTTTGACGAAGCCGAGAGTTTGCTTCGTAAGCTCGGTGATCTGAAAGTTAAACACACCGGCAAAAAATCGGCGATTGCTGGAGCAATGAAACTCATCGGCAAAGTTGCTCCGGAAGAACGCGGAAATTTCGGGCAATTTGTTCAATCACTAACGAAAGATATTTCCGCAAGAATCGAAGAAGTTGAATCTCGTCTAAATACACATATTTCAAAGGCGAAGATCGAACGCGACCGGCTGGATGTAACAATTCCGGGACGGCGGCCGCGAACCGGCCATCTTCATCCGATCACGATCCTGAGACAGAAAATCGAAGATATTTTTGTCTCGATGGGATACGCGATCGAGGACGACCGCGAGATCGAGACAGATCATTACAATTTCGATGCGTTGAATATTCCCGAAGGCCATCCGGCCCGCGAATCGCAGGATACGTTTTACACGACCGATGGTTTTGCTCTTCGCTCGCAGACATCGACCGTGCAGATTCGAGCGATGGAACGCCGCGGCGTCCCGCTTCGTATTCTCGCGCCCGGTCGCGTTTTCCGTCGCGACACACCCGATTTGACGCATACGCCGATGTTCCATCAACTCGAAGGCCTTTGCGTCGATAAAGGAATCACAATGGCGCATCTAAAAGGCACCGTGACCGAATGGCTCAAGAGACTATTTGGTCCGGACACAAGAACGCGTTTTCGTCCCAGCTATTTTCCGTTTACCGAGCCGTCGGCGGAATTCGATTTTTCCTGTTTCGTTTGTCACGGCACGGGAAGAGTAGGCAACTGGCAGGGGGCAGTTGGCAGTGAATCGCCCGAACTCCCGCCGACCGCCAATAGCGAACCGCCAACTTCCCGTTGTCGTCCGTGCAAAGGCTCCGGCTGGATCGAATTAGGAGGTTCGGGAATGGTGCATCCGAACGTGCTCAAAGCAGTCGGCGTCGATCCGCAGGTATATTCCGGCTTCGCCTTCGGCTTCGGCCTCGAACGCATGGCCGCACTGATGTTCAACATCGACGATATTAGGCATATGTTCGAAAACGATGTGCGGTTTTTGGAGCAATTCAGGTAAAATGAAGCGTTGAGGTTTATATGACAAATCTAGAACAAGCAATTATAGATAAGGTTCACCGCTTTCCGCTGGAAAAGCAACAAAAGGTTTTAGATTATGCCGATAGTCTGGAAACAAACGGTGCCGAATCAACTATTGGCGGTCAGACGTTATGGGAGTCGGTTAGGCACATTATCGAAGAAATCCCAAAGGAAGAATGGGATAAACTTCCAACTGACGGTTCAATCAACGTCGATCATTATCTTTACGGGCATCCCAAAAAATCTAAATGAAAGAGATTTTTGTCGATACGAGCCATTTCGTTGCGCTTTTGCACCCTAGCGATCAACTACACGATTTGGCTACGGCAGTCGAGAAAGATATTGAAGGGACGCTGTTAGTAACGTCGGATTTCGTTCTTGTCGAAGTTTTGAATTACTTCAGCAAATTTCCTTTGAACTTTAAGGAACGAATTTCCTTCGCGATGCAATCGTTTCTGCTGAATCCGAAAATCGTAATTGTCGAGTGTACACGGGACGTGTTTCGTAATGGCTTCGATTTTTACTCACGACGCCTGGATCACGGTTACAGCCTGACCGACTGCACATCGATGAACATTATGCGCGAACGCGGCATAACGGAAATATTGACAAACGACGATCATTTCGAGCAGGAAGAGTTTCAGATTTTGCTTTAGTAATTTCAATCAACTTGTCCGAGAATGTTATTCGGTTTTTGGAACAATTTAGATAACATAAATGCGATACAAATACTTCCATCAAAGCCAGAGCAAAAGCGCTTTATCAAATCGGCATTTATGGTAAAGTTATTAGTTTAGGGAAAAAAATATGTCGGTAACAACCTTGGAAGGAATAGTGAAGGACGGAAAGATCGTCATTCCGAAAGAATTTAAACTTCCTGAGTCTGCCCAAGTTTACGTTGTCGTTCCGGACGGAGTAAGGCCGAAAAGAATAATTAGTCCTCGCCTTGTGAATAAGGCTGACGCTAAATATTTCGAGAAAGAAGTCGAGGACGATTTTGAGAGCGAAATTTAGTACTGAATTCGACCCGCCTGCACCTATAGGAACGGTCACGATTAGAAATAGGGGAACCGGTGAACGAAGCAATGAAATAGAAATGCTTCTGGATACCGGTTCGGATATTTCGCTGCTGCCGTTACACCTCCTCGAATTATTGCAAGTTCGTCCATCGCCCGTAAAACGATTTGATCTGATCGGATTTGAAGGTACCGAAAAGCCACACGAGATCTTTGATACTCAGGTCGTTTTTCTTGGGAAGCGGTTCACTGGCAACTATTGCGCTATCGACGACACAATTGGTATTTTAGGACGCGATGTCCTAAACAAGTTCGCCTTCATTTTTGATGGTCCGAATCTTGAATGGGATGTGGTAGAGCCAGCGTCGGACCTAAATACTACTTCATGAACATAAGCTACAACTGGTTAAAGGGCCTTATCGATATCTATCTTCCTGCTGAGGAAGTTGCGGAGCAGTTGACGCGAGTCGGGTTGGCGGTTGAAGGAATTCATCCGCACGGCGATGATTTTGTTTTGGATATCGATCTGACGTCAAACAGGCCCGACTGCCTTTCGCATTTGGGCGTTGCGCGCGAATTGGGCGTTATCACCGGCATAATCCCAAAGCCGCTGGCCGGTGCTGAATTGGATGATATTCCGGTGCCGGCCGTGCTCGCTCCCGACATTGTAAAGATCGAAGATCCGGAACTTTGTCATCGATTTACTGCCAGGATCATTCGTAATGTAAAGATCGGTTCGTCGCCGAAATGGCTCGTCGATAGGCTTGAGGCGATCGGCGAACGTTCGATAAATAACGTTGCCGACATTACGAATTATGTAATGCACGATCTTGGCCAGCCGATGCATGCGTTCGATCTCGATAAATTATCGGAAGGGCGTATCGTTGTTCGACGCGCACGTTCGAGTGAAACGATCATGACGCTTGACGGCGTGGACCGTAAACTCAACGAAGCTATGCTTGCCATTTGCGACGCTGGAAAACCGGTTGCGGTTGCGGGCGTGATGGGCGGGCTTGAATCTGCGATCGACGAATCTACGTCGAATGTGCTGCTCGAAGTTGCTTATTTCGAACCTGTGAATATTCGACAGACCTCACGATATCTTGCGCTTTCGACCGAGGCAAGTTACCGCTTTGAACGCGGCGTCGATATAGAAAATCTTATACGGGCGTCGGATCGCGCCGCCGAATTGATC
>JBOGOW010000204.1:0-7040 GCA_050748285.1 Pyrinomonadaceae bacterium | reverse complement strand
CATTGGACTCCTCCTTAAAAGAGACCATGTTTCTTCTTGTCAATCATCGAGTTTACCAAAACTCGCTGCCGGAGGAGTCCTTTTCATAACATCACGAAACAACACGAATAACAGCAACGTTTTATTTGGTTTGGTGTGATTTCGTGTGATTTAGTGGTTATAAATTCTTCATCAACAACTTTTCAAACACTTTCTTCCGCATTACTCCAAGAGCGGACAAGAGTGTCCGCACTCCGCATCACAATTCTTCGATCACGATCTCGCCATTAGTATAAATACAAATTTCGCCGGCGATCCGCATTGCCTCTTCGGCGATTTCTTTTGCAGAAAGATCGGTGTGTTTTACGAGCGCACGCGCCGCCGAAAGGGCATACATACTGCCCGAACCGACCGATAGCAAACCGTCGTCCGACGAGATAACATCTCCTTTCCCCGACAAAAGAAACGCATCGGTTTTATCCGCCACGATCATCAATGCCTCGAGATTACGGAGATATTTATCGGTTCGCCATTCCTTGCCAAGCTCGAACGCCGCGCGCTCAAGCTGCCCCTGAAACTCGCTCAGCTTCGATTCGAATTTGCTCAATAATGTAAACGCATCCGCCGTCGCACCGGCAAATCCCGCGATGACATTTCCGCCCGCCAATCGACGCACTTTTTTCGCACTGTGTTTGATAACCGTCTCGCCCAGCGTTACCTGTCCGTCGCTCGCCATCGCAACCTTTCCATCACGACGGACGAGAATAACCGTAGTTGAACGTATCTTTGACGCTTCAATATTTCGCGGCATAAATTTAATGATAAGTTTTTAATCCGCATTGCTCAAATTGACACGCTCCGCAAATTATTTGACCATCTAAGTTTATGGCTGATCGTCCGCTTATCGGAATTACGATGCGTCTCGAACTTGCGACCGGGCGTTTTTATCTCGGGCGTCGGTATTGCGAGGCGATCTATGCAGAAGGCGGAAGCCCTGTTCATATTCCGCTTATCCCGGATGCTACGTTGATCGAAGATATCGTTTCGCGTCTTGACGGGATTTTATTGCCGGGCTGCGATTCGGATCCCGATCCCGTACTTTACGGTGAAGACCCGCATCCGAAACTTGGACCGGTCGTTCCCGAAAAAGATGCGACTGACCTGCTTGTGATCGCAGCGGCAGAGAAACGCGGAATTCCGATATTCGGGATTTGTTTCGGAATGCAGATATTGAATGTGTCGCGTGGCGGCTCGCTGATTCAGGACATCGGTTCACAGGTCGAAGGTGCGATAAAACACGACCAGGGAATTCCGCTTGAACGGAATTCGCATAAAATTCGTATTGAAAATGGCAGCCTGATGGCCGATTTGGCCGGAAGCGATGAGATTTCGGTAAATTCGCATCATCATCAAGCCGTTAAAGCACCGGGAAAAGGCATGAAAGCAACCTCATGGGCTTCCGACGGCGTGATCGAGAGCATCGAAGATGCAGAAGGCCGCCCCGTTTTCGCCGTTCAATGGCATCCTGAGCTTTCGTATGGGAAAGATGCGTTTTCGACGTCACTTTTCCACAAATTTATTAAGAACTGTGGAAAAGTAAAAGTTAAAGTGCAGCATTAGATAATTGAATATTGGTAAACTGTTTTGAAAGAAGAATTACAGCTTGAAAATTGATATTATACATAATTAAAGCTAAGGAATAACACGAACATAATTTCCTAAAATAGTTTCGCCATAACTAATTATAATTGCAATAGTTTAGGGAGAATTAGATAATGTGTTTTCCTGATGTCGATACTCAGACAGTTAAAGAAATTTCTATACAGAAAATGAGGCAAATCGATGGATAATCCGTTTGTAATTGGCATTTTGGCATGGCTTTTCCCGGGAGCAGGCCATTTAATACAAAAAAGAACCGTCCGTGGTCTAATAATCGGCGGCGCAATTTGGGTAATGTTTCTGGTTGGTTTGATTAGCGGCGGTGCATACTATCCCGGTTTTGCATTCAAAGACGGTCAATTGCTGTATTTGCTCAATGTTTTTGCAACGCTTGGCAATGGCCTTGGTGAATTGATTCGCTTTATCGCTTCGGTCGAACCGGCTCCGAATATGGCTGCTCGGGCAACATTCGAATACGGCGGCAGGTTTCTCGAGGTTGCGGGGCTTCTCAATTTTCTTGCCATTATCGACGCCCTCGACATCTATTACGGGAGGAAGAAATGATCCATTTCCTTTATTTGGTCGGTTTCGGGTTTATCGTTTCGGTCGTGTTCGGTGCGTTCTTCAACGGCACTGATAAAGAAAAATTTGTTTACGGCCTCAAGATATTTGCGCAGTTTGTCGGCATAAGTTTGATAGCCGCGTGGGTATTGTATTTCATCCCAAATTAAAGAAATGCAGTGATTTTACAATTAGTAGTCGCATGAATACTTTCCTTTCCGCCCGCCGCAAATTCCGATGGCATTACTCGAATCTGAAAGCATCGTTTTGAAAAGCTATGATCTGGCCGAAGCCGACCGGATCGTAGTTTTTTTTACGCGAGATTTCGGCCTTGTCAGGGGCGTTGCCAAAGGCGTCAAACGTACGAAAAGCAAATACGGCAGTGCCTTCGAACCATTTTCACAAGTCAAACTTACTTTCCTGCAAAAGGAAGAACGAGAGCTTGTTTCGATCCAAAACGCCGAATTGCTTCGCTCGGAGTTTGGCGTTGCAGCCGATCCTGAAAGGCTCAACACCTTCTCGTATCTTACCGAGATCCTGCTCGAATTTTCGCAGCCGCACGACCCAAACGAAACCCTGTACCGAATGGTAAAGGCGTGCTTCGAATCGGAATTGAAAACCGCCGAAGCGAACGATTGCCTGCGGCTCTATTTCGAGATCTGGCTGCTACGCCTTAGCGGTTATCTGCCTGATTGGTCGGGGTGCTCCACTTGCGGGCGTCAGTTCGCTGAAGATGAAACCGCGTCGATCTCGCCTGAATCAAAACTCGTCTGCAAGAATTGCGATGATAGAAATTCAGCGAAACAGATCGAACCGAAACTTCGAACTATCTATCGAAACGCGAAGCAATTTGCGCCCGATCAATTCATTATTCAGGCCTCTCAAGATTTGGAGTCAATACGAGATTTGAGAAATCTTCTTCGCCCGATTTTACTTTCGGTCACAGGCCGACACACAGCATCCGCATGGGCTGTCGAAGGAGGCGCTTCGAAATGAAGATCGGAAAATCGGTTTCAATTTATCTTCTAAGAGCGGTGCTGCCCTACTTTCTACTTACATGGCTTATCTTGACGGTTGTTATTTTTATTCAGCAGGCGGGACGATATTCCGAAGTGTTTTTGAGCCCGAGCATGCCGTCGAATTTCGCATGGCAGATCGCTATGGCGCTTGTTCCAAACGTGATCGCATTCACTTGTCCGATGGCGGTTCTTGTCGGTGTGATCATAGGACTGTCGCGTGCGATCGCCGATAACGAACTTGTGGCAATACGAGCTGCCGGCATTGGGAATCTGGCCGTTATTTTGCCGATGGCGCTTCTGGGTGTGTTTCTCTCAATATTTTCGATCTTCATAAATCTTTACGGCGTTCCATTTGCATCGCGGGTTTTACGAAGTGCGGCCTTGCAAACCGCGCTCTACAAGCTCGAATCCCCGATCGAACCCGGTGTGATCAACACTGAAATTCAGGGCTATGCGATTTATCTGCGCGACGGAAATATTGAAACCGGCCAATGGCAAAATGTATTTGTTTTGCAGGAAGGAACGGCAAATACGCCGTCGCGTCTGATAACGAGCAAGACCGGTCGGGTAGATACAACCGAGGAGAAATCGGAGCTTGTACTTACGAACGCCGAAGCATCTAGCTTCAAACTCGATCAGATTCAACAGTCATACGTCTCTGAAAATGTCGGCGAATTTCGATTGGTGATAAAAACCCGCCGTGATGAGCTAGCCTCGCGTTTAAGCACGCTACAGCCCGCTCTTGAAGAGATCGGAATTGCGGAGCTAATTCGAGCGTCCGTAACGTTGACCGGACGCGAACAGACCGAAGCTCGAATTCTTGTTAACCGCAGGATCGTTCTCTCATTTGCACCGCTTCTTTTTGCGATCTTCGGATCGGTGATGATGCTCCGGTTTTATCGACGCGGACGCGGATTTGGTTTTGCTTTGGCGCTCGCGAGCCTTGTTTTTTATTTTCTTTTCACTTTCGCAGGTGAACAGCTTGCCAGAACGGGCAACTTGCCGGCGATCGTCGGCGGATTATTGCCGGTTGCGGCCACGCTTGTCGCGATCGGGTATTTTGCTCTCGCAAGCAGACTGCCGAACCTTTTTGATTTTCGACGAACATTTAGAAGCAGTTCGAATGCGACAGAAAATATTCCAATGGGCACGAGTGGAAGCAATATTTTTATCGATCTCTTAACCGGAATACGCGATTTAGATATCGTATTGGCTGTGCTCAAGATTCTGGTTCTCGCACTAGTTTTTCTTGCCTCGATCTTTGTTGTTTTTACCGTTTTTGAGCTTTGGCGGTTCGCGGGAACATTCGATAACGGGATCTGGCTGCTTGTTCAGTATATTTTTTACCTTCTTCCCTACATTTATTTCCAGACGGTGCCAACAGCGGTGCTGATAGCGGTGCTTGCGACATATTCCGTCAAGTCGCGGCAAAACGAAATTGTTTCATGGATCGCGGCGGGGCAAAGTATTTATCGTCTATTACTTCCGTGCTTTGCCTTAATGTTATTTCTAGGCATTTTTAATTTTGTTGCGCAGGAATTGATCGGGCCGAAAATTAATTATTATCAGGACACACTGCGTCAATCGATTCGAAATCGCGGCAAGACCAATGCAGTTTCGGGGAAGAACTGGACTGTAAACGATAATTACTTCATCGGCTTTCGCGAAATGAGGGCCGCGTCTGATAACGGCTCTGCCTCGTTTTCTACCTGCGGAAGCAAATGTGCGGTTGAAAATATCACGGCATTCGAGATCGAGACTGCGACCTTCAGGCTTCAAGCAGTTTTTCAGGCTTCAAAAGCGGTTCTAAATAATGGGAGCATTGAGTCGATCAGCGGCGGTTCGCTTTATGTTCTCGAAGACGGAAGGCTTACCGAACGCACTTCGACCGATTTTGAATCAAATTTGGCTGCGAAAGTCTTTCTAAATATTGACCGAAAACCCTCGCACCTTTCCTTAACGCAAATACGAAAGGAAATCGAAACTACCGAATCGAACACCGAACGTCGCGTCTTTGAGGTGGCACTGCAAAAACGATATTCGACGTTGGTTTTGCCTCTGATCGTTGCGCTTATCGCAGCTCCATTCGGGCTTGGGCTTGATCGGAAGGGAAGGGCGGTTTCGATCGCATACGGCGTCGGACTCTGGTTCATTTTCGTTTCGCTGATCTCGGTTTTCGGCCAGCTCGGCGTCAACGGCTCGATCTCTGCCGCGATGGCGGTCTGGGCGCCGCTGATGTTTTTCGCGCTTGTAGGGCTTTATTTGATATCGAAATTACGAACATGATGAAAGAAAAAATCGCGTATGTTTTTAACGGATTCCTTCAATTGGCCGCGCTCGACAAACTTGAACTCGTGAATTCGATCAACGAATATTTCGATTCGAACGAAAGGGAACCGATCCGAAGAAAAGCGGAAGAAAATTTTGAAAAGATTCGGCAGGAAAGCCGTGAAAGTATGTCCGTGCTGCGGGCGTTGAATTTTATTCAAGACGGACGCAGACGCTTTCCCATATCTCTGCGCCGATCGAACCGGGCTTTACGCGCTCGCGCGAGGTCGAAGGGTTCAGCTCTCTAGTGCCCGTGTTTAACTTATTATTCGCCGCGTCATACACGCCGGTTTTTTCGAGCACTACGTATCGCCTGGTGCAATCGACCGTCGCATAATGCAGCACGAACGAAGCCTTAGAGGGAAGTTCGTATTTCTTGTTGAAGGCTCGAAGGTCGTTTGGAATGATCTTGACCCAAAGTTCGATCTGGCCTTCGGGGTTTGGAAACAGATTTCGCGAAAACAGCATAAACCCTGGACCCGTAGTCTTCATCTCTCCGATCTTCGACCAATACTTCGCGTTCATGAATTCCGCCCGAGCGCTTTCCGTCGTCATCTGGACGGCATCTTTCGTCTGGGCGTACGAGCTTAAAAAACAAGTAGCAAGAAAAAGAAATATCGAAAAAATTCGCATATTTGAAATATCCGATAGTTGAACAATAATTGCAAGTTTTTTTCGCGACACGGAACGCGGACATTCCTGTCCGTTTTCTGAAACTTCAATCTGCCTCGCGTCGTTTTGTGTTTTTTAGTGGATCGATTCTGAAGAATTTTTTTAATCCACCAAATTGTCGCGTCACAAAACCGCGATTGGAAGCCATCCACGAAAATAATCAAAAGCATAAAGCTGAGATGCTTATCTTTTTGTCGCATTTTCAACCTAAATTACGAGATAGAAATTCTAATGTGTTTTTCAGCCTTGTTTACAAGGCTTCTCGCCGAAGGCGGCATGTCAGCCACGTCGTTTACGGCGTGGTGCTGGATTGTTTGAAATCGCACAGGGCGTTTTAACGTCCTTCCTGGTGTTTCGGCTTAAGCCACAGATTGCAAGCCCGTTAAAACGGGCTGTCGGCGTTTCTTTCGATCCTGATCCACGCCGTAAACGGGCGTGGCTATGTGCCGCCTTCGGCGGAAAGCCATTTGAAAAGGGCAGGAAAACACTCATTTGCAACAACCTAACGCGCAATCTGGCTTCAACGCGATCCGGCTGTTCAACCGGTCAAACATTGCAATAATGGCCGACTATGCAGCCATCCGCCGAGCTTCAGGCGATTGATGCGGTCGTTCGACTAAATGTTCGAAAATACGATGACGTCAGGGCGAAAAACTTGACATCGCGGGGTGCGGTTTGTAGTCTATCTATTCGCTTTGCACCCGTAGCTCAGCTGGATAGAGTGCTTGACTACGAATCAAGAGGTCGCATGTTCGAATCATGCCGGGTGTACCAGAAATTTGAAGAGGATGTATGAAAAGTCACTTTTGAAGAGTCTGTAAC